>NZ_JBXAWK010000024.1:0-90952 GCF_057291755.1 Kitasatospora sp. UYEF31 | reverse complement strand
GTTCAGTGCTTGTTAGGCACTGTGTTCTGTGTTTCTGTTGTGTTTGTCGGCGTTTCTTCCGACTCGGTAAGCTTAGCACGTCGTTTCCGGCGTATCTCCGCTTCCTGTTCGCATCCGGTCAGTCCTTGCGGGCTTTCCTTCTGCTCTTCGAGCTTAGCACACCGTTTCCGGTCCGCTTTCGCTCTTTCCGATTTCGGATTTCCCCTTGCGGGTTTTTCCTTCGGCGTGTTCCAAACCTTAGCGGAACCCGCTCCCACCAGGCCAATCGGCCGTCCGGGCGCACTTTTCCAACATTCTGGTTCAGAATTCCGCACGCCACAGAAACACACCGCGGGAACGCGGACACGCGTCACCGGAGTGTGTTTGAAAGGTGCGGAGTTTCGCTGCTCTCCGGAACCAGCCAGCAGTGGCCCTCCCTGTTGATAGGGGTGCACACCCGCTGTCTCAGGTCTCCCTGGCCAAGCAGCTTGCTGAGATTACCCACCTCACAGTCCCACCGCAAACCCGCCCCGAGGCACTGCGGACACTGACGCGGCCAGGCATCTCTCCGAGTTCCCTCCCATCCGGATCCGCCCGACAGGCAGCTACCTGGCCTTGCTGCTGCTGCTCCTAGTGCGCGTCGCATGTCGGCGGTACAAGTCGGCAGTCGCTGTGTGGACCGCGATCCCTACGGGCATCGTGGGCCTCGGTGTCTGCTGCTGGATCGCCTGACTGTCGGGCGACAGAGCACCGGGCCACGGAGGAGGAACACTCAGCGTCCGACCACGCCGGACCGACGTGCCTTCAGCCGCTCCGCCCCCACGGCGATCAGGTGGACCGTCATGCCGAATACGAGTCCCCAGAAGGCTGACGCGATGTTGAACAGCGTCAACCCCGACGCGGTGACCAGGAAGGTCACGAGCGCGGCCTCGCGGTCCTCGGGTTCCTGCATCGCGCCGGCCAGCCCGGTCATGAGCGCTCCGAGCAGCGCCACTCCCGCGATCACCGCGATGAGGTCCTTCGGCAGTCCGGCGAGCAGCGCGATCAGCGCCGGGCCGAACAGGCCGACGAGGATGTAGAGCAGTCCGCACACGACGCCGGCTGTGTAGCGGCGCTTCACATCCGGGTGTGCTTCGGGCCCCGTGCAGATGGCGGCGGTGATCGCGGCCAGGTTCACCGCGTGCGCGCCAAACGGGGCCAGCAGCACCGAGATGAATCCGGTGGACCCGATGAGCAGCCGGTCGTCCGGTTTGTAGCCGTTGGTCTGCAGGACCGCGAGGCCCGGGGCGTTCTGCGAGGCGAGCGTGACGAGGAACAGCGGGAAGCCGATCCCGATCATCGCCGCAGCGCTGAACGCCGGGGTGGTGAACACCGGCTTTGCGAGGTCCCACGGTACGTGCGGCACAGTCAGGTCACCGGCGACCGCGGACGCGGCGATGCCCAGGACGAGTCCGGCGAGTACGGCGTACCGGGGGTTGAAGGCCTTGACGATGAGGTAGCCGAGCAGCACGGCGAGCACCACGGCTGGGGACGTGTGCATCGCGGTGAAGGCCTTGGTGCCGAAAGAGAACAGGATCCCGGCGAGCATCGCTGAGACCACGGCCTGCGGTATGAGGGCCATGAGCCTGCCGAACACCCCGGAGACCCCGACCAGCGTCATGACAACGGCCGCGGCGAGGTACGCGCCGATCGCTTCGGCGTAGGAGTAGTCCCCCAGGCTGGTCACCAGGATCGCCGCACCGGGTGTGGACCAGGCGGTGATGACCGGCATCTTCGTCCACAGGCTCAAGGCCGCGGCGGTGATCCCGCTGCCGAGGGAGATCGCCCAGATCCACGACGTCGTCTGGCCTTGGGTCAGGCCCCCGGCCTGTGCGGCGGTGAACACGATGACGGCCGTGCCCGAGTAGGACACCACCACCGCGATGAACCCGGCGACCGCGGCCGACACGGACAGGTCGCGGAAGAAGCGGCGTTTCCCGGCGACTTCCTCCCGTACGGCTGTGTCCTCGATCACGAACGCCCCCTCCGGCAGACCGTTGAAGGGGACATCATCCCGAATCAGGGCGGATGCTGGAGGATCCGGGGTCGCCATTCCCTTCCTAGACGGTCCCGGATAGAACAGAATTCCGATTTTGCCGCGTTTCCTGGAGGAACCCGTGTCGCACAGCATGATCCGTACCGTCGTCATCCCCGCCGCGCCTGAGAAGGTCTGGGCGCTCGTGTCCGACTTCGGCGACCTGACCGGGTGGCATCCGCTGCTGCCGCCGTGCCCGATCGAGGACGGCAAGCCCGGCGACCAGCCCGGGTCGGTGCGCGCGTTCACGATGCCGGACGGCACTGTGGTGTCGCGTGAGGAACTGCTGGCGTACGACGCGGCTGCTCACTCGTACAGCTACTCGCTGATCGACCCGATGCTGCCGATCACGAACTTCCGGGCGACGTTTGCGGTGCTGCCGCACGCGGAGGGGAGCGAGGTGTCCTGGTCGGCGACGTATGAAGGGACTGCGGAGGTCGCGGCGCAGGTGGATGAGATTTTCGCTGACGGTGTGTATGCGAGTGGGCTGGCTTCGCTGGCTGAGCGCTTCGCCGGCTGAGGGGGAGCGCTGGGGGCCGGGTGGTCCGGGTGCCTGAGCGCCCGGCAGTCCCGCAGTCCAGGTACGGACAAACGGTCTCCTGACTGGACCCCACTCCCCAATCCGGAGCTGACGGCCGTCGCTGAACGGTTCGCACCGGGCCGGCGTCGGTCAGCGGCTGCCGTCATCGACCTGGCTACCCCGGAGTTCCCCGACTTCGACGACACCATCGTGGAGCTCTGTCGCTGAGCCCAACAGATCCACGGCATTCCGAGCATGATGGCCGCGGTCTCCTCGCTGATCACGCCTTCCACGGCACTGGGGCGGACCGTCTCGGTGTCTATTCCGCCGAGGTGCGTGGAGTCGACCCTGATACCGGGGCGACCGACTTCGGGGGACGCCGGCTCGGTCATCCCCCGTACGGCGAATTTGGTCGCGGTGTAGCCGATCGTCCCCGCGACCCCCTGAATCCCGTTGGTGGATGAGGTGTTGACGATCGTGCCGCCGCCGTCTTCGCCCTGTCGTTGAGCACGTCGACGATCAGATTGGTCGTCAGAACGTGCCCGGATTGCCCGTTTCCGGAGGTGCTGGCCCGTTTCCGGAGGTGCCGGCCCGTTTCCAGAGATGACGCCGATTGCCCGGCCCTGGCATGACGGATCGTCAGATGGCATGGTGTGGACGGAAGTCGTCGTCCTCTTGTGAGGTTTCCCCATGGTTTTCGACCCCGTGGTTCCCGACCGGATAGTTCCCCGCCGGTTGGTTTCCGACTCCGAAGTTCTCGGCCCCGGTTCAGTACGCCTTGACGGACAGGTGGCAGTCGTCACCGGAGCCGCCCAGGGCATCGGTGCCGCCACCGCGGTCGCGTTGGCCCGGTTCGGTGCGGACGTCGCCCTGTGTGACCGCAAGGACATGTCCGCGGTCAAGGAGGCCGTGGAGAAGGCCGGGCGGCGGGCCTACGTCGAGCGTCTGGACGTACGGGACGCTGTCGCCGTCGGCGAGTTCCTGGTCAACGCGCACAGCGCACTCGGCCCGCTGGACATTCTGGTGAACAACGCCGGGGGCGGCTTCCACGCGGCGTTCGAGTCGGTCAGCCCGAAGGGGCAGCAGTCGCTGGTGGACGAGAACTTCACATCGGTCACCCACGTCGTGCGGCACGGGGTCCCCCTGATGCGCGACGGCGGCTCGATCGTGAACGTGACGTCCGTCGAGGCGCACCGCGCCGCACCCGGGTTCGCCGTGTATGCGGCGATGAAGGCGGCGGTGGAGCAGCTGACCAAGTCTCTGGCGCTGGAGCTGTCGGACCGGCGCATCAGGGTCAACTGTGTCGCGCCGGACGCGATCCCGACCGAGGGCGACGCGAAGCTCGTGGAGGCCGTCGGCGGCGGCGACTACGGCGCGAAGGTGCCGCTCGGCCCGGGCACCCCTGACGACTGCGCGGGACCGATCGTGTTCCTGTGCGGCGGGATGGCGAAGTTCATCACCGGCACCACGGTGCACATCGACGGCGGCACCCACGCGGCGTCCGGCTGGGCGCGCGGGCCGGACGGGGTGTTCACACCCTGATCAACGAAATTTCGGCACAGCGTTCGGCGTCCGCACACCCCGCCCGGCGGTCGGCACAGCGTTCGGCGTCTCCGCACCCCGACCAAGGAGCCTCAGCATGGAGTTCGGCGTATTCGTACAGGGCTACAACCCCGCCTTCCGGCGGGCAGGGAATCCGGACGCGGAACACGAAGCCCTGATGAACGACATGGCCTACGTGGAGGCGGCGGACAAGGCTGGGTTCAAGTACGCGTGGCTGAGTGAGCATCACTTCCTGGACGAGTACTCGCACTTGTCCGCCAGCGATGTGATGTGCGGCTACCTCGCGCACGCGACCGAGCGGATCCACATCGGCTCCGGCATCTTCAACCCGCTCCCCCAGGTGAACCACCCGGCGAAAGTCGCGGAGAAGGTCGCCATGCTCGACCATCTCACCTCAGGGCGCTTCGAGTTCGGCACTGGTCGGGGCGCTGGCTCGCACGAGATCCTCGGGTTCCTGCCCGGCATCAAGGACATGAACGAGACCAAGGAGATCTGGGAGGACGTGATCCGCGAGTTCCCCAAGATGTTCCTGCAGGACGAGTACGAGGGCTACAACGGGCGGTTCTGGTCGCTGCCGCCGCGCCGCATCCTGCCCAAGCCGTACGGGAAGGCGCACCCGGCGATGTGGTACGCCGCCGGCAGCCCCAGCAGTTACGAGATGGCCGCCAGGATGGGTCTGGGTGTGCTCGGTTTCTCGATCGGCGACATCGAGCAGGCCGAGAAGGCGGTCGCGAACTACAAACGCACCATCAGGAACGCCGAGCCCATCGGCGCGTTCGTCAACGACAACGTGATGGTGTGCACGACCGGCTTCCTGGCGGAGGACAAGCAGACTGCGTTCCAGGCGGCGGTGGACGCGCGCCCGATGTATCTGACGTCCAACGTGTTCCGCTACCACGACACCTTCCCGCGCCCTGAGCACATCCCGGCCTGGCCGGAGGTGATCCCCGACCTCACGATCGAGGCGGTCGAGTTCGCCGCTGAGATCGGCGCGATGATCGTCGGCGATCCGGAGACCGCGTTGAAGGCGGTCAAGGCGTACGAATCCGCCGGCGCGGACCAGTTGGTGCTCGCGTTCGGCCCGGACACCAGGGAGAACACCCTGCGGACGATCCGCCTGTTCGGTGAGCACATCATCCCGAAGCTGGACACGGACCCCGTCCACCGTACGACCCGCATGCGCGCAGCCGCCTGACCGGGCGGCCGCGCCGGTCCCGCTGCTTCGACCACTCCGCTTCGACAATCCCGCTTCGACAATCCCGCTTGGACCATCCCGCTTGGACCATCCCGCTTGGACCATGCTCGAAATGCCGTGCAAGAAGATCCACTGACAGCATTCCGGGCATGACCGACGTGCGCCCGCCGCAAGCGGACACCGACGCCGAGGGGCGTTCCGGATTCACCTCTTCTGACGTACCGTCAGCAAAACGTCGGTGTGATCAGAACGGAGCTGGCGATGAAGGAATATCCAGTACGGACCGGAAGCATGCTGTTCACCGCGGTGGACCCGGAGCGCGGTTACGAGGTGGAGTACAACCGCTGGTACGAGCGGGACCACTTCTACGCCGGCTGCATGATCGGCCCCGGCATGCTCGCCGGATCGCGCTGGGTCGCCACCCGGGCCCTGAAGGACCTGCGCTTCCCCACCGTGACCGACGTCGCGCCGACCATCGACGCCGGGTCGTACGTGGCCGTCTACTGGCTCGCCGACGGGCAGTTCGACGAGTGGAACGCCTGGGCGGTGGAGCAGGTCAACTGGCTGTACGGGAACGACCGCGGCTTCCAGCACCGGATCCACGCGCACACCGGGATGTACCTGCACGACTCCCGCTGGTACCGCGACGCGGACCCGGTGCCGCTGGAGTTGGCGCTCGACCACAACTACGCGGGCCTGGTCTCGCTGACCGTGCAGCGCGCCGAGGGCGTGGCGCAGTCCGACCTCGAAGCCTGGTTCAACGAGAACCTGCCGGGGTTCCTGGCCGGCTCACCTGTGGCGAGTGTCGCCGCGTGGACGGCCGTACCGCTGTCCGACGACGCCCCGGCGTTCGTCCCGCGTGACCCGAACTCCGCGACGCGCAGCATGCAGCTGTACTTCCTGGACGAGGAGCCCACGGCGACGTGGGACTCCTTCCGCGCCTGGGCGGACAAGATCAACGCCTCGGGCATCGGTACGGTGACGTTCGCCGCGCCGTGGATCCCGACAGTGGCCGGGACGGACACGTACACCGACCAGCTCTGGTAGCCCGGTCACAAAGACCGAAGAAAACCGCGTCGATCATGTACAAAATGCCCCTTAATGATCTCTACAGGGGATTTTTGTACATGATCGACGAGGCTGGAACAGGTCAGGCGTCTGCCCGGTGCTGCTCCCCTTCCGCGAGCCGGCTGTTGCGGATGCTGTAGCCGAAGTAGACGACAAACCCGAGGGCCATCCAGGCCGCGAAGCGGAGCCAGGTCTCGGCCGGCAGGTTCAGCATCAGCCAGAAGCTCGCCAGGATCGCCAGGACCGGCAGCACCGGGACCCACGGCACGCGGAACGGACGGGGCAGTTCGGGCCGTGTACGGCGCAGGATGATCACGCTGGCCGAGACAACGACGAAGGCGAACAGCGTGCCGATGTTGACCATCTTGTCGATCTCGCTGATCGGGGTGAGACCGGCGATGGCCGCGACGACGAGCGCGACTGTCATCGTGCTGCGGTGCGGGGTGCCGTACTTCGGGTGGATCTCGGAGAACATCTTCGGCAGCAGGCCGTCGCGGCTCATCGCGAAGAACACCCGGGTCTGACCCATCAGCAGGATCATGCACACCGTGGTCAGACCGGCGATCGCGCCGATGCTGATGATCGTGGCGATCCAGCCCTGGCCGACCGACTTGAAGGCTTCCGCGAGGGGTGCCTTGTCGGAGAGTTCGGTGTACTTCTGCATGCCGGTGATGACCAGCGAGACCGCCACGTACAGCACCGTGCACACGATCAGGGTGCCGATGATGCCGCGCGGCAGGTCCTTCTGCGGGTTCTTCGCCTCTTCGGCGGTGGTGGCCACGACGTCGAAGCCGATGTACGCGAAGAACACGAGCGCCGCGGCCGACATGATGCCCATGACGCCGTAGACGCTGGGCTCGAAACCGGAGATCAGCTGGATCAGCGGCGCCTTGAGGTCGCTACCGGTGCCTTCGGGCGCCTTGGACGGCGGGATGAAGGGTGTGTAGTTCGAGCCCTTGATGTAGAACAGGCCCGCGAAGATGACCAGCAGCACGACGAAGAGCTTGATGGTCACCATGACGGCGTTGAACTTGGCCGACAGTTTCACACCCCGCACCAGCACGAAGCACAGGGCGAGCACGAGGAGCGCGGCCGGCAGGTTGATCACACCGCCGTCGTCGAACGGCGACGCGGTGATCGAGGTCGGCAGTTCGATGCCCGCCTGGGAGAGCAACGAGGTGAAGTAGCCGGACCAGCCGATGGACACCACGCCCACGCCGAGCGCCAGTTCGAGGATGAGGTCCCAGCCGATGATCCAGGCGGGCAGTTCACCGAGGGTCGTGTACGAGAACGTGTAAGCCGATCCGGCCACCGGAACGGTGGAGGCAAATTCGGCGTAACAGAGTGCGGCGAGGCCGCAGACAACCGCGGCCACAACGAAGGACAGCGCCACCGCGGGGCCGGCCAGGTTCTTGGCCGCCGTGCCGGTAAGGACGAAAATGCCGGTGCCGATGACAACACCGACGCCGAAGACTGTGAGGTCGAGTGCGGTGAGCTCCTTGCGCAACCCCTCGCCCTCGCCCGGGTCGGTGTCCCGAAGGGACTGCTCCACGGTCTTGGTTCTGAAGACGCTCATGCCACCACCTCCTGATGACGGTGATCATGACCGCCATCGGATTGTTCATCCCTAGTGCAGGGCAATCTCACCCGTTTCGAACGGATGAATCCCCTTCTGATCAAGAACTTGGTGGATTCGAACACAAGAGTGAACGAAGGCCCCAACCGAAAAGATGCCTTCTCACTATGTGGAACGACATTCCGGGCAGACCGCAACATATCAGTCAACGGTCCGTCAGTCATTGCGGGACACAGCGGACAAACAGGGGAAAAGGGCAGCGGAACCAAGCAGCGGAACCAAGCAGCGGAAAAGCGTCCCGGGACAACAGAGAACCCGCCACCGGAAGCGGTGGCGGGTTCTGGGTTTCCGGTACGTCAGGCTGTGGCCTGCTCCTGCTCGGAAGTGCTCAACCGGGCGACTTCCTCCACGACCTCACGCGAGATGTCCTGCGCGTTCAAGCCGATCCGGCCCATGATGACGTTGCGCTTGGCGTGGTCCAGGAACTCCTGCGGAATTCCGTAGTCCCGTACGGGGACGTCGACCTTCGCGTCCCGCAGCGCCTGCGCGATCGCCGCGCCCACACCGCCGACCCGGCCGTTGTCCTCGATCGTGACGACCAGCCGGTGCTTGGCCGCGAGGCCCGGCAGCGCCGCGTCCACCGGCTTGACCCAGCGCGGGTCCACCACCGTGGAGGTGATGCCCTGCACCGTGAGCTTCGCCGCGACGTCCAGGCCGACCTCGGCCATCGTGCCGACGGTCACGATCAGTACGTCCGCGCCGAGCTCGCCGCCGCGCAGGAGGTCCATGCCGCCGACCGTGCCGACCGCCTTGATGTCCGGACCCACCAGGCCCTTGGCGAAGCGGATGACCGTCGGGGCGTCGTCGACCACAACGGCCTCGCGCAGTTGCATCCGCAGCTGCGCCGCGTCGCGCGGCGCGGCCAGCCGGAGGCCCGGCACCAGCTGCATGATCGACATGTCCCACATGCCGTTGTGGCTGGCACCGTCGTCACCGGTGACGCCGGCCCGGTCCAGGACGAAGGTGACACCGCACTTGTGCAGCGCCACGTCCATCAGGACCTGGTCGAACGCCCGGTTGAGGAAGGTCGCGTACACCGCGACGACCGGGTGGAGGCCGCCGATCGCCAGACCGGCCGCCGACGTCACCGCGTGCTGCTCGGCGATGCCGACGTCGAAGACCCGCTGGGGGTGCTTCTTCGCGAACTTGTGCAGGCCGACCGGGATCATCATCGCGGCGGTGATGCCCACGATGTCGGGGCGCTCGTCGGCGACGTCGACGATCTCGTCGGCGAACACCGATGTCCAGGACGTGCCCCCGGCGGTGGTCAGCGGCAGGCCCGTCTCGGGGTTGATCACGCCGACCGCGTGGAACTGGTCGGCCTCGTCGCCGCGCGCCGGGGCGTAGCCGCGGCCCTTCTCGGTCAGACAGTGCACGATGACCGGACCGCCGAAGGCCTTGGCCTTGACCAGCGCGGCCTCGACGGCCTCCGGATCGTGCCCGTCGACGGGACCCACGTATTTCAGACCGAGGTCCTCGAACAGACCCTGCGGGGCCACGAAGTCCTTCAGGCCCTTCTTCGCACCGTGCAGCAGGTCGTACATCGGCCCGCCCACGACGGGCGTGCGCCCGAGGAAGCCCTTGCCCCACTGCAGGAACCGCTCGTAGCCGGCGGTGGTGCGCAGCGTCGCCAGGTGGTCGGCGAGGCCGCCGGTGGTCGGGGCGTACGAACGCTCGTTGTCGTTGACGACGATGACGACCGGGCGGTCCTTGGCGCAGGCGATGTTGTTGAGCGCCTCCCAGGCCATGCCGCCGGTGAGCGCTCCGTCGCCGATGACCGCGACGACGTGCCGCTCGTGCAGGCCGCGGACCTGGTAGGCCTTGGCCAGTCCGTCGGCGTACGACAGGACAGTGGAGGCGTGGGAGTTCTCGATGATGTCGTGCTCGGACTCCGCCTGCGACGGGTAGCCGGACAGGCCGCCCTCCTGCCGCAGCTTGGAGAAGTCCGTACGCCCGGTGACCATCTTGTGGACGTAGGACTGGTGCCCGGTGTCCCAGAGGATCTTGTCGCGCGGCGAGTCGAAGACCCGGTGCAGCGCCAGGGTGAGTTCGACGACGCCTAGGTTGGGGCCGAGGTGGCCACCGGTCTTGGAAACGGACTCCACAAGGAATCCGCGGATCTCGGCGGCGAGGTCGACGAGCTGCTCCGGAGAGAGCGCCTTGAGATCACGGGGTCCTCGAATGCTCTCCAGCAGGGCCACCCGTTCCTCCTTCGTCGGTCTGTGGGCTCCGGCGTCGGCCGGGCCCGGACTCTGCCCGGACGGCAGAGGTTTTGATCTGTTGAGTCTAGGACGTGCGGACCGGGGTGGCGGTTCGCCTGCGGGACTACGGTTCGGCAACGCCCTGTTCTGTGTCGCAGGAGCGGTCGGTCACCGCGGTCCGGCAGCGTTACAGCAGTCCAACGGCCGTGCAGGCGTTGGCGTACGGATCAGCACAGATCTCGGCCGCAGTGTAGTAGCCCCCGGTGACCACGGTCGCCTTTACGTTCTTCTTGTCCACGGTCAGCGGCGGTACGGCGATCTCCGGGACGCCGTCGGGACCGGCCACCGCCGTCGCGTACGGCTTGCCCTGGGCGAGGGCCATGGCGAGCTTCGCGGCCTGGTCGCCCTGGGCGCGGTAGGGGGCCAGGACCGCCTGGGGCTGTTCCCCGGCCAGGGTTTTCCGTACGGCGGACAGGGCCTGGTCCTGGGTGGCGGCGTCCGCCGCCACCGTGCGCAGCACCCGGCCCCCGGCCGCGCCGGGGAGTTCGGCGTCGTAGGCGACGACCGGCACGTTCTTCTGCTTCGCCGCTTCGGTGAGCGGTGCGACGGCCGTGGCGTCCACCGGCCCCAGGACCAGTGCTCTGACCCCGGCCGCGAGCATCGCCTGGCCCTGTCTGACTTGCAGGGCGGGGTCCTTGTCGGCGTTGGCGTACTGGATGGTGCAGTCGGGGCACAGTTCGCGTACGCGCGCCTCGAAGGCGGGTTTGTCGTGTTTCTCGTAGCGTTCGTCGGCGGTCTGCGGGAGCAGCAGGCCGATGCTGAGCTGCTGGTCGGTGTGCAGGTCGGCGCGGTCGGGGCCGTCGCTGCCGCAGCCGGTGGCTACGGCCGCGGTGAGGACGGCGACCAGGGCGGCGGTGATGATCGGCTTGAGGCGCACAGGGCGGAGTCAATCCGGCGTTGGTCTTGCGGTCAACGGATACACACCTCCGGCGGCACAACTGTACGAAAAGATCACCGGTTCGGAGGCACGGGGCGCCGTACGGGACGCGTGCGGGTGAGGTTTCAGCAGGACGTGCGACCGGGGCGCAGATCAAGACCTGTTTCGTACGGGGTGCATCCGGGTCGCGGTTCGCGAACCACACCGCGCCGAGTGGCCCGTCCGGCTACCGGGTGGTCACGGGTTTTCCACCTTCCGGGATGCGGTGAAAGGTGGAAAACCCGTGACCACGTACGGGCCGCGAACAGCCGGCCGCCGCCGCTACGCCCGGCCGCTCGCCTTCTGGCTCTTCCGTGACACGGAGTCGAGGATCACCGCGGCGAGCAGCACCGCGCCGGTGATCATCAGCTTCACCGAGGAGTCGATGGACTGGAGGTCCATCCCTGAGGAGATCGAACCGATCACCAGCATCCCGAGCAGCGCCGAGTAGGTGCTGCCCCGGCCGCCGAACAGTGATGTGCCGCCGATCACCGCCGCGGCGATGGCGTTCATCAGGACGTCGCCGCCGCCGGTGGTCTGCCCGGCCGAGATGATGCGGGAGGCGGCGAACACTCCGCCGACCGCGGCCATCGTCGAGGCGATCATGTATACCGAGATCCGGACCGCGTTGACGTTGATACCCGCGCGCCGGGCCGCCTCGACGCCGCCGCCGACCGCGAACACTTTCCGGCCGTACGGGGTACGCCGCAGCAGCAGGTCTCCCCCGACGACCAGGGCAAGGAAGATCACAAAGGCCAGGGGCGTGCCTTTGTACTGGTTGAACACGTACGCGACGACCAGCCCGACGGCCAGCAGCCCGCTGGTGCGCAGCGCCAGGTCGGACAGTGGCCGGGTGGGGATGCCCGCCGCCGCCCGGCGGCGGTGGCCGAGCCACCCGGACAGGCCGTAGCCGAGGGCGACCACGATCGCGAGCAGGTAGCCCACGATGACCTGTTCGAAGAAGTAGTAGGTCAGGTTGTGGACGGCCCCGGTGTCACGGAGGTTGATGGTGCCGTCGTTGCCCAGGACGTACAGCTGGAGGCCCTGCCAGCCGATGAGGCCGGCGAGGGTGACGACGAAGGCGGGGACGCCGATGCGGGCGAAGACGAAGCCGTGCAGGGCGCCGATGGCGCAGCCGACGACGGCGGCGGCGAGGATCGCCGTACCGTCGCTCCAGCCGTGTTTGATGTTGAGTACGGCCAGGACCGCGGCGCTGAGGCCGCTGACCGAGCCGACGGACAGGTCGATTTCGCCGAGCAGCAGGACGAAGACGATGCCGAGGGAGATGAGGCCGGTGGCGGCGATCTGGATGCTCAGCTTGCTCAGGTTTTCGGCGGACAGGAAGCGGTCGTTGAGCGACTGGAAGACGATCCAGATCACGATGAGGCCGAAGATGACCGGCAGTGAGCCGAGTTCGCCGCCGCGGACCTTGCGTTTGAACTCGTCGAGATAACCCTTGTAGCCCTGCTGCCGGACGAGCAGCCGGGGGTCGAGCTGGGCGACGGCGGCGGGCTGGGAAACGTCCGCCACGGGGTCCTTGTGCAGGTCAGGCATCTGTTCCTCCGTCCTTGCCGCGCGTCCTGCGGGCCTGCCTCCTGGCGACAGCGTTGTCCCCGGCGCCGGTGATGGCGGCCAGGAGATCCTCCTGGGTGACGGTGTCCACGTCGAAGACGCCGTTGTTGCGGCCGAGGCGGAGCACCGCGATCCGGTCGGCCACCGCCAGGACGTCGGCCATGTTGTGGCTGATGATGATCACGGCCAGGCCGCGTTCGCGCAGCCGCTCGATCAGGTCGAGCACCTGGGCGGTCTGCTCGACGCCGAGGGCCGCGGTGGGCTCGTCGAGCATCACCACCTTCGGTTCGCCGAGCAGGGAGCGGGCGATGGCCACGGTCTGCCGCTGCCCGCCGGAGAGGGACGCGACGGGGATGCGCACGCTGGGGATGCGGACCGACAAGGTCTCCAGGAGCTCCGTGGCCCGCCGCTCCATCTCGATCTCGTCGAGGACGCCGCGGCGGTGCAGCTCCCGGCCGAGGAAGAGGTTGCCGACCACGTCGAGGTTGTCGCACAGTGCGAGGTCCTGGTAGACGGTCGCGATGCCGAGTTCCTGGGCGTCGTGGGGCCGGGTCAGGGAGACCTCGCGGCCCTCCCAGGTGATGGTTCCGCTGTCCGCCGGGGCGACCCCGGCGATGGCCTTGACCAGGGTGGATTTACCGGCCCCGTTGTCCCCGACCAGGGCGGTGACCTCGCCGGCGGCCACGTCGAGGTCGACGCCGGTCAGAGCCTGTACGGCGCCGAAGCGCTTGGAGACCCCCTGGAGGCTGAGTACCGCGCTCACGAGAGTCCCGCGGCCTTGCAGGCAGCGGCGTAGTCGGCGGTGCAGATGTCGCCCACCGTGAAGTAGCCCTGGTCGACGACCACGGACTTGATCTTGTCCTTGCCGACGGGGACCGGCGGGAGGATGACCGCGGGCACGGTGACTGTGCCGTTGTTCTTGGTCTCCGTGGCCTTGTCGTACTTCTGGCCGAGGGCGACCGCGATGGCCATCTCGGCGGCGGTCTCCGCCTCCGGCTTGTACGGCTTGAAGATCGTGAACGCCTGATCGCCCGTCAGAATGCGCTGTAGCCCGGCGAGTTCGGCGTCCTGGCCGCCGACCGGCGGGACGGGCTTGAACCCGGCCCCCTTGAGTGCCGCGATCGCGCCGCCGGACATGCCGTCGTTGGCCGCGTACACGCCGATGACCTTCCCGGGGCCGCCGAGTGCGGTGAGGGCCTGCTCGGTCTCCGACTGGGCCTTGTCGTTGGACCAGTCCGGGGTGTCGTACTCACGGCCGATGTTCACCTGGCCGTCGAGGACGCTGTGCGCGCCCTTCTTGAACTCCGGCGCGTTCGGGTCGGTCGGCGAGCCGTTGATCATGATGATCTGGCCGCGCTTGGGGTCGCCGCCCGCCTTGATCGCGTCGAGCAGGGCCTGGCCCTGGAGCTTGCCGACCGTCTCATTGTCGAAGGAGACGTAGCCGCTGATCGGTCCGGTCGCGAGCCGGTCGTACGCGATGACCGGCACGTTCTTGGCCTTGGCCTGGTTGACGATCGCCCCGGCCGCCTTGGCGTCCACCGCGTCGAGGACCAGCACGTCGACGCCGTTCGTCAGCATGGCTTCGGCCTGCTTCTGCTGATTGTCGGACTGTTGCTGCGCGTTGGAGTACTTCACTTCGCACTTGGCGCACAACGATTTGACCTTGGCTTCGAACAGTGGTTTGTCGAATTTTTCGTACCGTGCCGTCTTGGTCTCCGGAAGGAGCAGCCCGATCTTAAAGGCCTTGTCCGTGGTCAGCCCGGTGCCGACGCCGGTCGCGGCCGGTGTCCCCGGGGTTCCCGGTGCGGTAGCGCCGGGAGTCCCCGAGGCCGCCGGAGTGCTCGTCTTGCCCTTGTCATCACTGTCCTTGGCGTTGCCGCAGGCGGACACGCTCACCGCGAGCGCCGCAACAGCACCGAAAGCCAGACTCCGCCGCACTATGGATTTCATGAGGACTCCCCAAGCAGACACGGGAGTGACAGCCGTCACACCCGGAAGCGCCCGGGAAGTCAACTCCTGTCGCCGGGCAGTGGTCAACAGTTCGACTGGGGAGGATCCATAAAATGAACGAAACCGTGATGTTCGAATTTTCCTATTCCTGCCCGGCGCCCTGACTGAAACCACGTCAGGAGCCGGATTTCACGCACCCGTCCGTACGGACGGTCCGTCAGGAAGTGACGACCAGGCCGCCCTTGGCCGCACTGGTGTCTTCAGTGGTGAAACGTCCGGCCAGGAAGGGTGTCAGCTCACTCATCGCGAGCGCCAACGCGCCCAGCACTTCCGCCCGTTCGCCCAGGGCACCGACGGCCACCGTCAGACCCCGGGCCGCCGACGGGATCGCGTAGCGGCCCACAGACTCGGACACCGGGCCGATGAGCAGCTGGCCGGCCGAGGCCAGGTCGCCGCCGAGGATGATCCGCTGCGGGTTGAGGATGTTGCACAGGTTGGCCACGCCCACGCCCAGGTGCCGGCCCGCGTCGCCGATGACCCGGCGGCAGCCCGCGTCACCCGCTTCGGCCAGGTCGATCATCTTCCGTACGGTCAGGTCGGCACCGTGGCTGCCCTGGAGCAGTTGGAGCAGGACACTGGACTTGACGAAGGTCTCCAGACAGCCCCGGTTGCCGCAGCGGCACACCGGGCCCGACTCGTCCAGGGTGATGTGCCCGATCTCGCCGGCCGTGCCGCCGGGACCGCGGTAGAGCCTGCCGCCGAGCACGAGGCCCGCGCCGACGCCGCTGGACACCTTCAGGTAGGCCATCTCCGTGCACCCGGCCCCCGCGCCCCACACCAGCTCGCCGAGCGCGCCGAGGTTGGCGTCGTTGTCGACGAGCACGGGGACGCCCAGGCGGTCCTGCATCTCCGCCTGCGGGTGCCGGCCGGCCCAGCCCGGCAGGATGGTCATCGAGCCCAGGACCCCGGTCTCGGTGTCGATCGGCCCGGGCACGCCGAGGCCGACCCCGGTGACCTCGCCGGGTCGCGCCCCGGCCTGGTCGAGGAGTCGCCGCACGAGGTGCTCCGCGGCGGCGAAACCCTCGTCGGCGGACGCGTCGACATCGATCGGCACGCGCTCCTCGGCGAGCACGTTGTGCGCGAAGTCACCGACCGCGACCCGCAGGTGCCGGTGCCCGAAGTCCACACCGACGACCACCCCGGCCGCCCGGGACAGCGACACGTTCTGTGCCCGCCGCCCGCCCGCCGACGTGGGGGTGACCACGACCAGGTCGATGCCTTTGAGCTCCCGCACGATGTTGGACACCGTGGCCGCTGACAGCCCCGTGCCGCGGGCGATGTCGGCCTGGGTGAGCGCCCCGGCCATCCTGACGGCGCGCAGCACACGTTCGAGGTTCGCGCGGTGCAGTGAGGACTGTGAGCCGGGCGGCTGTACGGCGCTGATGGCCCCTGCCGCGCCCGCTGTGCCGTCGGCCATCCGCGTTCCCTTCGTTCCGGGTGGATTCTCATGTTCTACGTGGCACGCGTTGTCCGTACTGTCTGCAACTCCTGAACCCTATTGCGTGCGACGTACGGAAGCAGAGCCACCTTGTGAACACAAGACGAAAGCAGGCAGCAGAAGGCTGTTCGGCGCGATTCAGCACCGCAGACGACGTCTCCGGGACACATCTCACTCGTTCGGGTGAGAATCCAGTCCGGGTCCTTCCCTCTCCGGGACGCCGCGCGAAGACTACTGCGTGCGGCCGTCCTGTCTACCGGACGGCCGCGCCAGTTCTCCGGGGCCGCGCGAAGGCGCCGGGAGGTTCGTCGTACAACCTCGGGTACCGTTGAGGTCGGCAGCTGCGCCTGCCCGCTCCGGGATCCGGCCGGTGGTGGAAGCCACGCGGGTCACGGACAAGGGTCACCGACTCGCGCCCAACACCCCCTGGTGTCCCCACGGTGCTGTGTTGTGTTGAGAACACCGCTGGAGGACTGCATGACCACCAACCGATCGCGCATGAACGTGATCCGCACCCGCATGGAAGCGACGGGCGACGCGTACAACGTCATCGCCCGCGGCCTGCGCGACGAGCGCGGTGCGAAGGCCACGCCCGCGAGCCGCATCCAGCGCTGGCAGCCCGTCGTGGACCTCGACGACCCGTGCCCGTGCGGCAGCACCTGCGAGCCCGGGGGCGTGTGCGACCACTG
The DNA here is from genome assembly GCF_057291755.1 of Kitasatospora sp. UYEF31. Lineage (NCBI taxonomy): Bacteria > Bacillati > Actinomycetota > Actinomycetes > Kitasatosporales > Streptomycetaceae > Kitasatospora > Kitasatospora sp. UYEF31. Next base: position 74,031 of record NZ_JBXAWK010000024.1, on the reverse strand, counting down.
CCACGCGACCTTCCGGCACGCGGCCCGCAACCCCGGCAGCGCCACGGACATCACCGGCTGGGACGACCGCTACGACTGCACCGGCTGCTCGGCGACGTACACCCTGGCGGTGTCGCTGCCGAACAACCCGTGGGGTGTCGAGGAGAAGGTCCTGCGCCGGGGCGCTGAGCCGCTGCTGCGGGTGAGGGTGCGGGAAGGCATCTCCCACCCGCTTATCGAGGGCTGAGAAAGCTTGGATTCCGTACGGAATTGATCCTGGTCCGGTTCTGCGAAAAAAGAGCCCCCACCGCCGACGGGAGTCGGGGGCGGGGGCTCTTTCGTCAGGTGTGTCAGCCCTTGTTCACGAGCGACCGCAGGACGTACTGCATGATGCCGCCGTTGCGGTAGTAGTCGGCCTCACCGGGGGTGTCGATGCGGACGACCGCGTCGAACGACACTCCGGTGTCGGTGGTGACCTTGACCGTCTCCGGCGTGCTGCCGTTGTTCAGTTCGGCGATGCCGGTGAACGCGAAGGTCTCCGTGCCGGTCAGGCCGAGGGTGGCGGCCGTCTGGCCCGCCGGGTACTGCAGCGGGACGACGCCCATGCCGATCAGGTTCGAGCGGTGGATGCGCTCGTACGACTCGGCGATGACGGCCTTGACGCCCAGGAGGCTGGTGCCCTTGGCGGCCCAGTCGCGGGACGAGCCCGAGCCGTACTCCTTGCCGGCCAGGACGACCAGCGGGACGCCGGCGGCCTGGTAGTTGGCGGAGGCGTCGTAGATCGTGCTGACCGGGGCGCCGGCCTGGGTGAAGTCCTTGGTGAAGCCGCCCTCGGTGCCCGGTGCGATCTGGTTGCGCAGGCGGATGTTCGCGAACGTGCCGCGGATCATCACCTCGTGGTTGCCACGGCGCGAACCGTACGAGTTGAAGTCACGGCGCTCCACACCGTGCTCGGCGAGGTACTTGCCCGCCGGGCTGTCGGCCTTGATGTTGCCGGCCGGGGAGATGTGGTCGGTGGTGACCGAGTCGCCGAGCTTGGCGAGCACGCGGGCACCGGCGATGTCGACGACCGGGGTGAGCTCCATCGTCATGCCGTCGAAGTAGGACGGCTTGCGCACGTAGGTGGAGTCCGGGTCCCACGCGAAGGTGTCGCCCTCCGGGGTCTCCAGGGACTGCCACTGCTGGTCGCCGTCGAAGACGGTGGCGTAGGAGTCCGTGAACATCTTCTGGTCGATGGAGGAGGCGACGACGTCGCTGATCTCCTTGTCCGTCGGCCAGATGTCCTTGAGGTACACCGGGTTGCCGTCGCCGTCGGTGCCCAGCGGCTCGGTCGTGATGTCCATGTCCATCGAACCGGCGATGGCGTACGCGACGACCAGCGGCGGGGAGGCCAGGTAGTTCATCTTGACGTCGGGGTTGATGCGGCCTTCGAAGTTGCGGTTGCCCGAGAGCACCGAAACGGCGGCGAGGTCGCTGGCGTTGACCGCCGCGGAGACTTCTTCGGGCAGCGGGCCCGAGTTGCCGATGCAGGTCACGCAGCCGTAGCCGACGAGGTTGAAGCCGAGCTTCTCCATGTACGGGGTGAGGCCGGCGCGCTCGTAGTAGTCCATGACGACCTTGGACCCGGGGGCCAGGGTGGTCTTGACCCACGGCTTGACCGTGAGGCCCTTCTCCACGGCCTTCTTCGCCAGGAGGGCGGCGCCCAGCATGACGGAGGGGTTCGAGGTGTTGGTGCAGGAGGTGATCGAGGCGATCACGACCGCGCCGTGGTCGATCTCGTACGTCGAACCGTCGGGTGCCGTGACGGTCGTCGGACGCGACGGACGGCCCGCGCTGGCGGGCGCGTCGGAGGCCGGGAAGGACTCCTTGCCGGCCTCGTCGGCGTCGCCGGCGTAGTCCGGGAGGACACCGCGGAAGCGCTCCTTGGCCTCGGCCAGGACAACGCGGTCCTGCGGGCGCTTCGGGCCGGAGATCGACGGGACGACGGTGGAGACGTCCAGCTCGATGTACTCGGAGAAGACCGGCTCGACCGAGGGGTCGTGCCACAGGCCCTGGGCCTTGGCGTACGCCTCGACGAGGGCGAGCTGCTGGTCGTCCCGGCCGGTCAGGCGCAGGTACGAGATGGTCTCGGCGTCGATCGGGAAGATCGCGCAGGTCGAACCGAACTCGGGCGACATGTTGCCGAGGGTGGCGCGGTTCGCCAGCGGCACGTTGGTGACGCCGGGGCCGTAGAACTCGACGAACTTGCCGACGACGCCGTGCTTGCGCAGCATGTCGGTGATCGTCAGCACCAGGTCGGTGGCGGTGACCCCCGGGCGCAGTTCGCCGGACAGCTTGAAGCCGACGACGCGCGGGATCAGCATGGAGACCGGCTGGCCGAGCATCGCGGCCTCAGCCTCGATGCCGCCGACGCCCCAGCCCAGGACGCCGAGTCCGTTGACCATGGTGGTGTGCGAGTCGGTGCCGACGCAGGTGTCGGGGTAGGCCTGGCCATTGCGGACCATGACCGTACGGGCGAGGTACTCGATGTTGACCTGGTGCACGATGCCGGTGCCGGGCGGCACGACGGCGAACTCGTTGAACGCGCCCTGGCCCCAGCGCAGGAACTGGTAGCGCTCCTTGTTGCGGCCGTACTCGATCTCGACGTTCTGGGCGAACGCCTCCCGGGTGCCGAACTTGTCGGCGATGACGGAGTGGTCGATGACCATCTCGGCCGGGGCCAGCGGATTGATCGTCGCCGGGTCGCCGCCGAGCTCCTTGACGGCCTCACGCATGGTGGCGAGGTCGACGACGCAGGGCACGCCGGTGAAGTCCTGCATGATCACGCGGGCGGGCGTGAACTGGATCTCCTGGTTGGGCTGCGCGGCAGGGTCCCAGCTGCCGAGCGCGCGGATGTGGTCGGCGGTGATGTTCGCGCCGTCCTCCGTGCGGAGCAGGTTCTCCAGGAGCACCTTCAGGCTGTAGGGGAGGCGCTCGGAGCCCTCCACCTTGTCCAGCTTGAAGATTTCGTACGACTCGTCGCCCACGCTCAGCGTGGTGCGGGCGTCGAAGCTGTTCGCGGACACGACGTCTCCCTCTCTTGCGCACACCACCGCCCAAATAAGTTAGGGTTACCTAACTTCCAGTGTCGGCGTGTACGCCGTACAGATATCTTGATGTCGAGAGACATCCTAGTCCACAGCGTTGATGAACGCTTGCGCGGGCGGTCTGCCACGCGCCTACAGCAGCCTGCGGCCGATCCGGGCCGGGCGCACGCCGGGAATTGCCGCACTCCACCGCTTTCCCGTATCGGTTCCGCCCTACGATGCCAATGAGTCGCACGTACGGAGTACCGGGTAACCATGTAGGGGGACGAACCATGGAACGTGTACGCATCGGCGTGCTGGGGGCGGCGCGCATCGCCCCGTCAGCGCTGACCAGGCCGGCGAGGCTGATCCCCGGGGTCAAGGTGACCGCGGTGGCGGCACGTGATCCGCGGCGGGCGGACACTTTCGCCCGGCGACAGGGCATCCCCGTCGTGCACAGCGACTACGCGGCACTGATCGGCGATCCCGACGTGGACGCGGTCTACATCCCCCTGCCCAACGGCCTGCACACGCACTGGGCGGTGCGGGCGATGGAGGCCGGGAAGCACGTCCTGATCGAGAAACCGGTGGCGGCGAACGCCGCGGAGGCCCGGCTGATCGCGGACACGGCCGTACGGACCGGCATGATCGCGATGGAAGCGTTCCACTACCGCTACCACCCCCTGGCCCGGCGGGTGCGGGAGATCCTGGACGACGGCGAGCTGGGCACCGTCCGCCGCATCACCGCGTCCATGTGCTTCCCGCTGCCGGTGCCCGGTGACATCCGCTACCGCTTCGACCTCGCCGGCGGGGCGCTGATGGACGCCGGGTGTTACGCCGTGCACGCGCTGCGGATGATGGCCGGGGACGCCAAGTCCGCCATCGCGGCGGAATCACTCAGGATCCTGGGCGCCCGCGCGAAGACGGTGCCCGGGAACCGGAACGTCGACCGGGCGATGTCGGCGGGCTTCCGGCTGCCCGGCGGGGCTACCGGGCTGATCCACGCGTCCCTGTTGTCCAGCAGGGTCATGGGCATCGGCCTGCACGTGCTGGGCGAGCGGGGTGAGCTGAAGGTGGGCAACTACGTGATGCCGCACCTGCCGCACCGCTTCACGGTGACGGTCGACGGTGTGAAGCGCCGCGAGCACCTGGGCCAGGCGGGGAAGTCGTCCACGTACAGACTGCAGCTGGAGGCCTTCGCGGACGCGGTGGTCACCGGTGAGCAGCCGCTGACCCCGGCTTCCGACGGGGTGCAGACGATGGAACTGATCGACGGGATCTACCGGACCGCGGGGTTGCCCGTACGAGGTCGATAAATGCCTCCGGGGTGTCCGGAGTGGCGCGTGAACGCACCTCCGGACACCCCGGCCGACTGATCACCGGAGTTCGAAGACCACCCGCACGCTGACCGTGACCTCCAGCGTGCCCGGCGCGACCGGCACCGGCGAGCCGCCCGGCGCGGGCGGCGGCATCGGCGCGTCGGCCGGACCGCCCACCATCGGCGGCGCGGACGGCGCGGAGGTCTCCACGATCGTCGACGCCCCGCTCAGGTGCCGCCCGGACAGCGCGGCGTACTGCTTCGCCTTCGCCTCGGCGTCGTGGTAGGCCGCCGCACGCGCCTGCTTCAGCTCGTCGGCGTTGTCCTCCAGGCCGAAGGACAGCCCGTTGACACGGGCCGCGTCACCACCAGCCTTGACCGCCGCGTCCAGCACCGCGGACGCGGTGCCGACCTTGCGCACGGTGGCCCGGAGCGTGGTCGAGGCCTGGTAGCCGGAGATCTTCGGGTATTCGTTCGGGACGTACTGCGGGGACACCGACACCTGCTCGGTCTGGATGTCCCTGGCCGCGACACCGGCCTTCTTCAGCGCCGCGAGGATTTTCTCCGCGGCCTCCCCGGCGGCGGCGTACGCCGCCGCGGTGGTCGGGCGGACCACTTCGACGCCGACGGACGCGTACGCCACGTCCGGCTGCGCGATGACCCGGCCTTCGCCGGTGACCTCGACGGTGGACTTGTGCTCGGCCATGAAGGCGGTCTCCGGGGCGGCGTACGCGGGGGCCGTGGCGGTCAGGCCGCCGCACAGGCCGGTGAGCAGGACTGCGGCGCCGACGCAGCGCAGACGGAGGGACGACGGGGACACGGACGGCTCCTGGGTCAGGGGAATGGTTGTACGCATTCCAACCCCGGAGTGCCGCGACCGTGTGCGCGCCGTGCCGTGCCTCCGCGCCGTTCCACCCGGCTGGCTCAAAAGCCCGGCGGGTCCGGCGGCTCAGATGCTCCCCCGCCGAGATGCTGCCCCGCCGAGATGCTCCGCCTGCTCAGCGCCTGCGGCCGGTTCAGCGGTTCAGCGGTTCAGCGGTTCAGCGGTTCAGCGGTTCAGCGGATCATCGTGTAGTGCAGGATCACATCGTGCACGTGGCGGCTCTTGTCGTCGCCGCGGAACTCCACGCTGTAGGCGTGCGAGCCGACGGAGATGGAAATCTCTCCGGAGGAGAAGAAGTTCCCCGCGAAGGACTTGTTGCTGACCATGCTGACGCTGTGGACCTTCGAGTACGGAATCGACGTGATCGCGATCTTCTTGCCGACGAACGAGTTGTCCTGCACGATGATCCGCCGGTCGGTCAGCCCGATGAAGCCGGTGCCCACGCCGATCGCGTCGTAGACCGCGATGATCGTCTCACCGGGCAGCAGGCCGTTTTGGATTTTCTCGAACTGATCACGTTTGTCGAAGACGGGCGTTGTCATGGAGGTCCCCTCCCGGTACAGGTACGGAAATCCGACTGTACCGGGAGGCCCGTAGGCGGCGGATCAGTCTGCGGAGGGGAGTCCGTCAGCCTTCCGGCCGACCCCGCGCCCAGCTTCCGGGCCACTCACCTGCGCCCGCTCTCCCGCTCAGTCTTCGGGCCACTCACCCGTCCTGTGGAAGTGCTCAAGCACGGCCGTGTACGGAGCCGTGTCCCAGCCCTGCGCCGCGACCCATTCGTCGGAGTAGTAGGAGTGCGCGTAGCGCTCCGCGCCGTCGCACAGCAGGGTGACGACCGAGCCCTTGCGGCCCTGGGCGCGCATCTCGGCGATCAGCCGGAAGGCCCCCCACAGGTTGGTGCCGGTCGAGCCGCCGGCCTTGAACCCGGTGAGCCCGCGCAGGTGCCGCATCGCCGCGACGGACGCCGGGTCGGGCACCTGGATCATGCGGTCGACGGTCTGCGGGATGAAACTGGGCTCGACCCGGGGACGGCCGATGCCTTCGATCTTGGAGCCGACACCGGTGGTGAACTGCGGGTCGTGCTTCTCCCAGCCGGGGAAGAACGCCGAGTTCTCCGGGTCGACCACACACAGCCGGGTGTCGTACTGCTGGTAGCGCACGTAGCGGCCGATGGTCGCCGAGGTCCCGCCGGTGCCCGCGCCGACCACGATCCACTCGGGGATGGGATGGCGCTCCTTCTCCATCTGCCCGAACACCGATTCGGCGATGTTGTTGTTGCCGCGCCAGTCGGTGGCCCGCTCGGCGTACGTGAACTGGTCCATGTAGTGCCCGCGGGTCTCCGACGCGAGGCGGCGGGACTCGTCGTACACGGTCGACGGATCGTCGACCAGGTGGCACTCGCCGCCGTAGAACTGGATCTGCTCGATCTTCTCGGGACTGGTCGACTTGGCCATCACCGCGATGAACGGCAGACCGAGCATGCGCGCGAAGTAGGCCTCGGACACAGCGGTGGAGCCGGAGGAGGCCTCGATGACCGTGGTTCCCTCGGTGATCCAGCCGTTGCACAGCGCGTACAGGAACAGCGAGCGCGCGAGGCGGTGCTTCAGGCTGCCGGTCGGGTGCGTCGACTCGTCCTTGAGGTAGAGGTCGATGCCCCACTCCTCGGGCAGCGGATAAACCAGGAGGTGGGTGTCCGCGGACCGGTTGGCGTCCGCGACGACCCGGCGGATGGCCTCGTTGACCCAGGTCCGGGTCTTCTCACAACACCGGTCCAGATCCTGGTTGGTGTTCTGCTGTGCCGCGCTCACGGTGACTCCCGTCCGAGGGTTGTGCGATCAAACACAGCGTACGGCGGGACCGTGCGGACCAGCCTTCCGGTTGCCGGATAATCCCCACCCGGATGTGACAAGAGCATCAGCTGTGGAGTCAGTACGTGGGAGGACGCGCGCCCTCGTATCCCGTGCACCAAGGAAGGCCTATGGCGGCAACCGACGACGACGAATTCCTGCAGTTCGCCACCGCCCGCGGCGGCCAGCTGTTCCGGACGGCCTGGCTGCTGTGCGGCGACTGGCACCTCGCGGAGGACCTGGTGCAGACGGCCCTGGGCAAGCTCTACCGGTCCTGGAAGAAGGTCTCCCAGGCCGACAATCCGGACGCCTACGCCCGCACGGTGCTGGTGCACAGCTACCTGTCGCACCGCCGCAGACGCAGTTCGGCCGAGCAGCCGTACGAAGTCATACCCGAGCAGGCCGGACGGGAGACCGATCCGACCGTACGGCTGACGCTGCTGAGCGGCCTGGCCGACCTTCCACCGAAGGACCGGGCCGTACTGGTGCTCCGTTACTGGGAGGACCTGAGCGTGGAACAGACCGCCGCGCAGCTCGGGATCTCAAGCGGCGCCGTGCGCAACAGGTCACTGCGGGCGCTGGCGAAGCTGCGGACCGTGCTGGGAACGGAATACGACCTCCTCGCCGCCGCCTGAGGCCTTCCTGCCACTCCATCTGATGAAGGATCTGGTCTTTCATGACTGACACACAGGACGGCGGGGCCGCGCTCGCCGCGGCGCTGCGCGAGTCCGCCGCAGCGGTCCGGACACCCGGCGCGTCGGATCTCGCAGCGTCCGGGCTGGCCCGGGGCCGCCGTTTGAAGGCTGTACAGCGGATGCAGATCGCGGGCGCGGCCTTCGCCGTGGCCGCGCTGGGCTCCGTGGGGGTGCTCGTGCTGCCGGGTGAATCTTCGGATTCCCTTACGGTCACCGCGGGTTCACCGGATTTCCCGGCGCCGGTCGTCAGCAGCACACCGGTGCCGCCCGCCGACGTCGGGCCCCGGATCACCGGCCAGGGACTCCTGGCACTAGTGCTGCCGCAGATCCCCTTTGCCGGAGAGGTCTCCCACCGCTCCGGGTTCGAGGACAGTCTGGTGAACAAAAAAGACCCGGCCACTCCCCTGCCGTGGCCGTTCTTCGCCGTCTACGGCGGCTTCCAGTACAAGGACAGTGCGGGCACCTCCTACCTTGAGGTCAGCGTGTCCACGAACAGTGCGGACGACGGGGGCCACCCGCTCTCCTGCGCCGACTACCCGGGGCAGGACTGCGCGACCGAAGAACTCGCGGGCGGACGCACACTGCTGCGCGTGGTCTGCCGCACGCCCGACACCCAGGCGGACCACCTGGTGCAGAACCTGGTCGAACTGCGGCGCCCGGACGGCGTACGGGTGGTCATGACCGCCACGAACGCCGCGGACATCCGGACCGTCAAGTCCGGTCCGGCGACCCGGGTGGTGCCCGGTCTGAGTCTGGAGGAGCTGGCGTCCATCATGACCAGGACCTCCTGGCCGACGACGATGGACAACTCACTGGCCGACGCGGCCCGGACGGTGACCCCGTACACGCGGGACGCGACCGGCTTCGGTACACCGCCGTACTTCGGCGACGTGCCGTTGCCTTCGACTTCGCCCAGCCCACCCAGCCCACCCAGCCCACCCAGCAAGCCCTGATCCCTCCCCGCGCCACCGACGGCCGTTTCCCCTGGCATGCTGCCCCCTGAACAATCAGCCAGGGAAGGCGGTCGCCCATGAGTGACAACAATGAGGGCTACGGCCCGGTCGACCCCGGGGCCCGCGCCGAGCGCATCCTCGAAGTCTTCGAGTACGCGTTCGGCGAGCTCATCGCGGGCGACCCGGCCGCGTTCCGGACCAAGTTCCGGAAGATGGCCGCTAACGCGTTCGCCTTCTACCGGGGTACGGCCTGCCTGTTCTACGCCGACCTGGACGGCCGGGCCAACCCGTTCCACGACGGGCGCACCGGCCGCGTCTGGATCCACGGTGACCTGCACGCGGAGAACTTCGGCACGTACATGAACGCCGACGGGCGGCTTGTCTTCAACGTCAACGACTTCGACGAAGCTTACGTCGGGCCTTTCACTTGGGACGTGCAGCGCTTCGCGGCGTCACTGGCGCTGATCGGCTACGCGAAGGCGCTGAGCGACGACGTGATCTCCGACCTGGTGACGGCGTACGCGCGCGCCTACCGGACCCAGATCGCCCTGCTGACGGAGGATCCGGCGAGTGCGCAGACGGCGCTGACGCTGGACACGGCGCAGGGTCCGCTGCTCGACGTGCTCCAGGAAGCCCGCCTCCAGACCCGGGTGGGGCTGCTCGACTCGCAGACGGTGATCGACGGCTACGAGCGGCGTTTCGGCCTGACCAAGGGTGCGTTCGCGCTGGACGAGGAGACCCGGCAGACGGTGCTCGAAGCGTTCAACCGCTACCTGGCGACGCTGCCGGAGTCGACCCGGATGCGGCCTGAGACGTACGACGTCAAGGACGTCGTCGGCAAACGCGGTGTGGGCATCGGCTCGGCCGGCCTGCCGTCGTTCAACCTGCTCCTCGAAGGCAACACCGAGGCACTGGAGAACGACGTCCTGCTCTACATGAAGCAGGGCCAGACCCCGGCGGCCAGCCGGCATGTGACCGATCCGGACGTACGGGCGTACTTCAGGCACGAGGGCCACCGTACGGTCATATCGCAGCGCGCCCTGCAGGCGCACGCCGACCCGTGGCTGGGTTTCACCGACATCAACGGTGTGGGACAGCTGGTCGCGGAAGTGTCCCCGTACGCGAACGACCTCGACTGGTCGGGTCTGACCGAAGTCGACGACATCCGTACGGTCGTGGAATACCTCGCCCGGGCCACGGCCACGATGCACGCGGTGGCTGACGCCGACAGTGGTGAGGACCTGGTGGGCTTCTCCACCGAGCACGCGATCAACGCGAGTATCGCAAAGGATCCCGAGGGGTTCGACGCGATGCTGGTCGGATTCGCGCACACCTACGCAGCGCGGGCGCGGGCGGACCACGCGCTGTTCGTGGACCTGTTCCGGAACGGCCGCATCCCAGGAGTGCTCTGACCACACAATGATCCTGGAGTCCGCGGGGCGCCCGCCGCCCCGGGAACTCCAGGATCATCGGTGCCCGCTGTACCGGTCTTGGGGTTTCCGGGGCGCTGTGACAATTGCCGGGTGCCCCGCGGACCTCAAGCCCGTTGCAGTTGAGCACTCAGCAACTGCGCCAATCCGCCCGGGTGTTCACGCGCGCACTCCCGCAGCAGCGCACGCCAGGAATCCGTCAGCGGCTCCGCCGCGCACAGTCCCTGCGCCGCGCACGCGTCGATCAGCGCGTCCACGTTCCCCCGCCCGAGTCCCGCCGCCGCCCACACCAGGACCGCGTCGTCCGGCCTGACCAGCCCGGGTCCCGGATCCCCTGGCAGCCAGCGGGCCAGCCCCCGGCCGCGGTGCCCGGCGATGCGGGTGTCGGAGGTGTTGCGGAAGCGTCCGCCGATGGGCCGTCCGTCGGCGTCGAGGACTACCAGGGTGGAGTCGAGACGGGCGGCCAGCGCGAGCCCGTACGCGTCGTGCAGCCAGAGCATCGGGGCGACGGCCGACCCCAGGTAGCGGCGAAACCATTCTTCAGTAGTCGTGGCGACGGATTCCCCCATCCGCAGGTGGGGCCGTTCCACGATCGCGGCGAGCAGGGACCGCCCCGTGCCGGGGTTGACGGTGGCCAGTCCGGCGACGCAGCAGACGCGGTCGTGCGCGCCGAAGGGGTTGTCGCGCAGTCCGAGGTTCAGCGTGCTGAGTCCGTCCACGGTCAGCACGCCGAGGTCGCGGACGAGGTCGAAGCGCGGATGTTCGGCGTGCAGCGCCTGTTTCAAGCCGGCGTCGAGCATCCGGTGCACAGCGAGCCCGTGCTCCAGCGCCGCGCGCGGCCTGGCCGGCTGGAGGATCACCGGAGCCGCACCCCGGTAGAGGCTTCCGTACGCTTCGATCGGGCTCCAGCCCGGCCCCGCGGGCCCCAGGTGGCGGATTCCCTCCGCGGTGGCGGCAAGCCGCCGGACCCGCCCGGCGAACCGCGGCGGGACCGGCACCGGCACCGCGTCGCCCAGGCCCGCGGCGGCCGGGCCGGCCAGCGCCGTGAGTGTCGCCGGGATGTCCAGGTCACCGTCGTGCCGGAGCCGTCCGCGGTCGACCGCGAACCAGTGCGGGACCACCGGCGGCGCGTAGGCCAGGGCCTGCTCGGTCGTGAGGAAGGGATTCGCGTACGGCCTTGCCGCTGCGCGCTCTCCGGCAGCACTGCCTTCAGCAGCACAGTCTCCAACTGCGTCACCTGCTGTCGAACTGCCGTACGCCGCCCTGCTTTCTGCTGCGCTGCCTTCTGCTACACAGTCTTCTGCCGCACCGTCTTCTACTGCACCGTCTTCTACTGCCTCGGGGACTTCCGTGGACGAGGACATGTACGCGACGTACCTCCCGGGCTCGACAACGGCGGGTGACGTTCCTTGAAGCACGCGCGGTCATTCGCTTCAGCCCGGGTTCGGGCACTTACAAACGGTAATGCATGATGTTGCGTCAGGTGCGACCTGGGGCGGAAACGGCGCTCCACGCAGGCCTGTTCGCACCTGTGCCCACAGCACCGGCCGACAGCCCGCCCACGGCCCCGACCGCGGCCTCACCCACAGTCTCACTCACGGCCCCGGCCACGGCAGCGCCACCCACAGCGTCTTGCCGTCCGGGTGCGCCTCGATCTGCAGGTGCCCGTCGCATTCGAGGACTAGTTGACGCACGATCATCAAACCGCGCCCCGACGTCTCGTCGACCGGCTCCAGGAGTGCGACCGGGCGGTACGGATGCCGGTCGCGCACCCCCAGCCACAGGTAACCCTCGTGCACCGTAAGGGTCACGGCCACTTCGGGTGAGAGCACCGCCGCGTGCTCCACGGAGTTGGTGATCAGCTCCGAGGCGATCAGGCGCAGCGTGTAGCCGAGGTCGTGGCCACGCGGCAGGCCCCAGTACGTCATGTACTCACCGAGCGAACGGCGGGCCTGGGCGACCGCCGACGGTACGGAAGGAAGTGTGAACCGGCAGACCCGGTCCTGGACGGTGTCGATGCGTCAGCCCTCCAACAAGTGCAGCGCCGGGCGACGTCCGCCCCTGAGCCGGACCACGCACGTTGAGCGTGACCAAGAGTAACCATGTCCCGGGGGTCCCGATCGCCGCACACACCCGTGCGGTTCGTCCTGACCGGACACGGTTTGGACACGGACGTCCCGGCGCACGCCCGGCGTGTTATCCGACCTGCGCGGGAATCAGTTTCGTTCAGGTGTGTGAGGCCGCGGCCGAACGGGCAATACCGAGTCGTCCGCGCCCGCTTCGTCGGCGCGAGAACTCCACGCCGTGACCGAGGACTCCGTCCTGTCGGACCGTCACACCTGTAGAAAACGTCACGGCATCGTGCTTGAAAGGGTGATGACGGATGGACCCATTCGATGAGGTCGAGCGCGCGATGCTGGCGAACCTGCTCGGCGGCCGAAGGCCCCAGCCGCGGGTCGAGTCCACGCGGGTGCCCCGGCAACAGTCGTCCCAGTCGTCCGCCAGGCCGCAGTCGTCCGGCCGGCCCCAGCAGCGGCCACGCCCCGCGCAGGGGCGCGCGGGGCAGCAGTCGGCCCGCCAGCCGGTACCGCCGCAGGCTGCTCCGGGTTCGCCCGGTGACGACCTGCGGGCCCGCCGGATCCTGGACACCGGCCGGGTGATCAAGCAGATCGACCCGCGGACCACCCCGGAGCAGCGGCACGCGATGGCGACCGCGTGGGTGACGCTGGACCTGACCGCGCCGCAGGTCGGCGCGTGGCTGGCGGCGGGCATCCCGCCCAGGGAGCACGAGCTCGCGCGGTCCTGCCTCCAGCACGGCCTGACTCCGCAGGACTTGAAGACCCGCATCGACGGCGTGCGCACGGTGGAGCGGCTGCGCGAGGACGGTCTGGAGAGTGTGCTGGCGCAGCTGCGCCAGGCGGGGTGGCAGCCCGCGGTAGCCGCCTGAGGGGCGCCCGCGGCCCCGTACGACATTGTTTGACCTTGGTTTTCCCTGGACCACACCTGTCGCGGGCAGGGCCCGGCGGGCCCCGTCGGCCCGGCCCTTGACGAGAATAGTTAGCAAGGCTAGATTTTTGCTGAGTGAATGACTCAGGAGACTCCCCAGCAGATCAGCCGACGCTGTCCCACCGGCAGATCCTGCTCGTGTTCTCCGGGCTCATGCTCGGCATCCTGCTGTCGTCGCTCGACCAGACGATCGTGGCCACCGCACTGCCCACCGTCTCCTCGGACCTCGGCGGACTCGACCACCTCGCCTGGGTGACCACCGCGTACACCCTGGCCATGGCGATCAGCACGCCGCTGTACGGAAAACTCGGCGACCTGTGGGGCCGCAAGAGGCTTTTCCAAGGCGCGATCGTCATCTTCCTCGCGGGCTCCGCGCTGTGCGGCACGTCGCAGTCGATGGGCATGCTGATCGCGTTCCGGGTCGTCCAGGGCCTCGGCGCGGGCGGGCTGATGAGCAACGCCCAGGCCATCGTCGGCGACATCGTCGCCCCGGCCGAACGGGGCCGCTACCAGGGCCTGATCGGCTCGGTCGTGGCGCTGTCCACGGTCAGCGGGCCGCTCCTGGGCGGTGTCATCACCGAAACCCTGAGCTGGCGCTGGGTCTTCTACGTCAACATCCCTCTGGGGGCCGCGGCGCTTGTCGTGACGTCGATCGTGCTGAAGCTCCCGCCCAGGCAGCGCACCCGCAAACCGCTGGACTGGCTGGGTCTGGGCCTGCTGTCCACCGGCACCGCCGCGCTGATCCTGTTCACCAGTTGGGGCGGCACGACCTTCCCGTGGATGTCCGCGCCGATCATCGCCCTGGCCGCGGCGGCGGCCGTACTGATCGTGGCTTTCATCCTGGCCGAGCGCCGGGCGGCCGACCCGCTGATGCCGCTCACCCTGTTCTCCCGCAACCAGGTGGTCCGCATCGCTGTGCCGATCACCTTCGTGGCCGGGTGCATGACGGTCGGGATGGCGACGTTCCTGCCGCTGTACGAGCAGGTCGTCCGGGGCGAGTCCCCGACCGTCTCGGGACTGCTGCTCGCGCCGATGATGCTGTCGATGCTGGTGGCCTCGACAGTCTGCGGGCGGTTGACGTCACGCCTCGGCAGGTACAAGCGCTTCCCGATCGCGGGCACCGTGCTGATCGGCACGGGGCTGGTGATCCTGTCCCAGTTGCGCGTCGACAGTTCCTACACGCACCTGCTCACCGGGCTGATCGTCCTCGGCCTCGGCACCGGCACCATCGGCCCGATCACCACACTGGCCGTACAGAACTCCGTGGACCCCCGCGAGATGGGCGTCGGCACCGCGCTGAACTCCTTCTCCCGGTCGCTGGGCTCGTCGGTCGGAGTCGCGGTCCTCGGCGCGGTTTTCACGCACCGGCTCACCGCCCGGCTCGAAGGCCTGCACCTGTCGGCACTGGGCGCTGACCCGTCGACGCTCTCCCGCGCGCAGGTGGAATCACTGCCGCCGGTCACTCAGAGTCAGGTCCTCGACGCTTTCACCGACGCGATCACCGGGGTGTTCGTCGCGGCTCTGCCGTTCGCGGTCCTCGGGTTCTGTCTGTCGCTGGCACTGAAGGAACTGCCGCTCCGGCGCAGCAACGGTGTCGCTCAGGACCAAGCCGACACGACCAAGGCCAGCCCGACGGCGAAGCAGCCGCTCAAGACCAGCAAGTAGTCCGGGTAGTGCCGCCGCCGGCGCACCGCCGCGACACCCAGCGCCGCGAACAGCAGTCCCACCGACAGGTTCCGCACTGACCTGGCCTTCGCCGTCTCCCACGCCCACTGCGCGGGTTCGACTCCAGAACGCCCGGCGGCCGCCGCGTAGACCTTGTACGGCACTCCGTTCCACGGCTGCCGGGACACCGCCGACGCGCCTTCAGTGCCGATCCGCAGTTGCACCGTGCTGTGCATGCGCACCGTGGTCAACGGGGCGGGCGGCGTGACGCCGGCGGATACCAGCTGCATCGTCAGCAGTCCCCCAGCGATGGTGCCCGCGGTGATGAACGGAACCAGGCGCAATCCAGCTCTGGGCGCGGCCACGCAGACTGCGGCGAGCAGGAGTTCCGGCATCAGCGGCCAGGACACCGCCTCACCCACCGCCCACAACGCGGCCAGCGCGGGCCCACGCCACGAGCCGAAGAATTCAGCCGTACGGTTGCGCAGCTGTGACTCGCGAACGGGCTTCGGTGCCGGACCGACGAGCGCCTGCACCGCGTCCCGTGCCTCGCCTGCGGTCGGGTCGGTCAGCGGTCGGCCGATCCGCACGGTGACCACGGTCGGGGTGATCTTCCCGTGCTTCGGCAGCAGTTGCGCCGTGCCCGTGATGCCGACCGGGACGACCGGGACACCCGCGTCCGCCGCGAGCCTGAGTGCTCCGGAGCGGAACTCCGCGACTGCGCCACCGCCGCCCCGGGTGCCTTCCGGGTAGACGACTACGGCGTGCCCCGCGCGGAGCATCGGCACGACTGCTGCCAAGTCGGACATCCCGCCGCCGGTGCGGCGCACGGGGAATCCCGCAGCGAGCACCTGGCAGACGCTGCGGCGCCAGCCCTTCGCGAACCAGTAGTCCGCTGCCGCGGCGACACGCGGGGCGTGGTCCGCGTCCAGTGCGGCGAGCACCGCGGCGGTGTCGGCGTGGGACGAGTGGTTGACCACTACTACGCAGCCGCCGGCCGGCAGTCGGCCGGTACTGCGGAATCCACCGCCCGCACTGAAGACCACGCGCCACAGGCTCCTGCGCAGCCTGGCCGCGGTGCGGCGCGGACCGGTTTCGAGCCTGTGTTGATCATGGGGATGTTGCGATCCGGGTGTCCGGTCTGCGGTTGCCTGTTCCGCAGCACATCCATGATCAACGAAGGTGCGATGTGTGCTCATGACAGAACCCCCGCGAAGAGCAGTGCGATGACAAGGGAGTCGATCCGGTCGAGCAGGCCGCCGAAACCCGGCAGCCAGGTGCCCGCGTCCTTTACCCGGGCCTCGCGCTTGAGCATCGACTCGACCAGGTCGCCCAGGAGGCAACCCGCCGTGACTGTGAGCCAGAGTTCCCAGCCGACGTCCAGTCCGCACAGGCGCAGTGCGGTCAGCGTCAGCGCGGTGCCGGTTGCGACGCCGACGACGCCGCCCCAGGTCTTGTCCGGCGAGTGCGCGGAGAGCTTCCGCGCCAGCGGGCCGCGCTGACCCAGCCACTTGCCACCGCACCAGCCGCCCACGTCGCCGACGGCGACCGCGACTCCGATCGCCAGCGGGCTGGGTGCGAGGACCAGACCGGTCAGCGCGACTGGCAGCCAGACAAGACCGAAGAGGAGGTATGCGGCCCTGCGGCCGCCCCGCTTGCTGTCGCCGTCGAGGACAGCGGGCAGTGCGGCCAGTGCGAACAGCGCGGCGATCAGCACCCGGGCGTCGAGGAGACCTGGCCAGCGCCAGGCGACCACCGGCAGGACGGCGGCGACAAGGACCAGGACCGTACGGTCGTGGTCGTTCAAACCGACAAGTCGGGCGTACTCGATGCCAGCGACAATGCCGAGGAGGACAGCCAGCGCTGCCGCTCCCGCCGGGCCGACCGCCAATGCGCCGCAGAACACCACCGCGATGGCGACCCAGGTGGTCCACCGCTTGATCAATTCCTTCTGCCGGGAAGCCCCGACGGCCAGCCCGCCGGCGCCCAGCAGGCCCGCGAGGAGTGGCAACGCGTCCATGACTTCGGTGCTCACGACGCACACTCCCGCTGGACGCGGACCAGGCGGAGCAGCGCGGTCAGGACCGAACCGACGGCGACGACCCACAGGACGGGAACAGCCCAGCCGGTGGCGGCGGCCACGATCGCGAGCAGGCAGCGCTCGGTCTTGCCCACTGGGCCACCGTTGAGCCGCGGTGTCCCAGCGGCGGCTCCGGCGATGGAGACCCACGAGGGCAGGGTCGCCGCGGCGGCGGCGGACATGACCAGCCACAGCGGAGCCAGTGCGGCGAACGCAGCGATGACGATCAAGTCGGCCGTACGGTCGCCGAGTTCGTTGAGGACGCTGCCCCAGCGGCTCGTGCGGCCGGTCGCGCGGGCGAGTGCGCCGTCGAGGTTGGCGAAGGCCAGCCGCCCGGCGAGCATAGGAGCGACGGCGCAGGCGGCCCACGGAGCGGGCAGCCACACCAGGGCGGCGGCGGCACCGGCGGCGCAGGCGACTCCGGCGACCGTCAGCGTGTCAGGGGAGACGTGATGGGCGCTGAGCGCGTGCCGCGGTGCGGCGAGGCGCTCGGCGTACCAGGGCTTGAGTGCGTACAGACCGTTCATGGCTGTCAGCCTGGTCCGCGGACGGCTCAGCGCCGTGCGTACGGATACTCAGTTCGTTCGCACATGTGTACTTAAGAACAGCCGCACCACCACGTCAGACGTTGACACTCAGCGGGTACGGCAGCGGCTCCGGGGCGCGGCCGACCAGCGCGCACGCGGAGGTGTGGAGCTGGGCGATGTCGACGGCGGCGTCCCACGCCCAGTCGTCGGTGTTCACCATCAGTGCGGGGTCGGTGGCCAGACAGCGCAGCGCGAAGCCGGCGAGGTCTGCGACCAGGTCATGCTGTCCGCGTTCGTACAAACAGTCGAGCTGCACCGCGACTTCGTACACCCGGCGCGCGGTGCTGGTCGAGGCCTCCCGGCTGTCCGGCAGGCTGCGGATCAAGCGGCGCAGGCGGGGCAGGTCCGGTTGGTCCTCAGTGCCGAGGGCCGGTTCGAGCTGGGGCGGCCGGGGGCCCGCGCCCAGCGTCCGGCGCACCCCCGACGGGGGCAGTGCCACCGAAAGCCGGGCCCCCGGAAGCCGGGCCTCCGCAGACCGGACGGGGTGAGCCGCCGCGCCGCGCTCTGCGAGCAGCCGGTCGAGGGCACTGCCCTGGATCGGCGACCCCGTGCCGGGCGGTCCAGTGGTGGGAGACCCGGCGTCGGGCAGGACGGTGGGGAACGCCATCGCCGTGGGATCACTGGTCGTCCGTATGTCCGTGAGCGTTGCCATGCGTCCATGGAAACCCCGCACCACCGCCCGTGTGGCCCGATCACTCGAACGAGCGACAAAGAAGCACCTGGGAGTTGCGGAATTCCACCGGCTTCGGTAAATGCTGCGCAGCTGCTGTTCACGCATGACCGGATCTTCCCACTGGCACCTGTGGCGTCAGGACGACAACGGCGTGCGCTTCCTGATCGCTGTGCACGAAGAACTGGAAGCCGCCGAACGTCGGCTGGTGGACCTGGAACCGGGCGTCGCGCACAAGCAGCTCCACTGGACCGCTGAGGAGCCGGGCGGCGCGGCGCGGGTCCGGGAGCAGGTCCGGGAGCAGGCCCAAGGGCGGGACCGACAGCGGGACTAAAACGGCATTTCAACCAGCCGTGACGGTTGGTTCCCAAAACTCGGGTGGCTTGTATCCACCAGGCGTGCCGACCTGACGGTTGTTCAATGCCGGTCGCGGGTAAATCCGTTCGCCTGTCGCCGCACCAGCCGCTCCCGCCTGGGCTTTTGTGGATCTCCGCCGACCCCTGCCGTATCCGTTCCGGAGCCGAATCACCACCTCCGTCCCGGTTCGCGCAACGGAGCCGTGGATTTCGAAGACACCGGATCCGTACGTTCCGCAGGCTAAACCGGACGAATAGCACTGGATGTGACCTTCCTAATAGCGCTCCGCTTTTAGGCGAAACAACTCCCGTGCTCTCGCTCTACTGGGCCGGTCACGACTGTCAGGCCCCGGCAGGACCGGGGCCAACGGAGCGAGGAGGTACGGCACATGCCCGCACACGACGAAAACCGCTACGACGAAGACCGCTACGCCGGAGCCCAGCCAGACCACGGGCAACCCGACAACGGGCAACCCGACAACGGGCAACCCGACCAGCGGCACAAGGGGCAGTTCGGCGGACTGCAAGGAGCGGCGAGTGCCGACAGCGCGGGGCACCGGCCCGGGGCCGGAGACTGCACGGCGGCCCTCCCCCGGTTGGAGGATCCGACCACGGAACTTCCGCTGCTCACGGATTCCTCCGAGAGTCTCCTTCCTGGCCTCATCCCGGATTCCAGAACGCTCAGGTTGCGAAGCCTCCCGCCCCGTCGCGTGCGGCTGACCGCCGCTGCGGCGGGGCTGGTCCTGATCGCGTCCGCGGGTGTTGCGGTGGCGCTGACCGACGACGGCGGATCCCACCGGGGTGACCGCAGTGCGGCCGAGCCGCCGCCGGCCCTCTTCGCCGCGCCCGCACCGGCGGTGCCCGCACCGGCGCCCGCACCGGCGGTGTCCGATCCGGCGTCACCCCCGGCGCCGACGCCGCCGCTGGTGTCCGGCCCCGTGCCGGGCGGCACGGGGCCCAGCGCACCGGCTTCCGGCGCAGCGGACGCAGCGCCGGAAGCCGGTGCGTCCGCGGCGCCGGTAGCCCCGGTTGTAGTTCCCCCCGCCACCAAAGCTCCGGCGGGCAGGAATCCGGAACCCGCCAAAACCGCGACCAAGACACCGGTGAAGGCCCCGCCGGCCAGGAACACCCCTGCGGCCCCGCCCAAGAGCAAGGCCCCGGTCGCGCCCAAGCCCCCGGTCGCGCCCAAGCCCCCGGCTCCCAAGACGGCTCCCGAACCGCCGGCCGCGAAGCCGCCGGCGCAGAAGCCTCCGGTCCCCGTGTCCGCCGCGGACCGGGGTGGCAAGGCCGTGCAGTTCGCCTACTCGCAGCTCGGAAAACCGTACGCGGCCGGTGGAAACGGCCCGTCGGGCTACGACTGCTCGGGCTTGACGAGTGCGGCTTGGCGGGCCGCCGGGGTCACCCTGCCGCGTACCTCGCAGGGGCAGTACGGGGCCGGGCCCAAAGTGTCCAAGTCCCAGCTTCAGCCGGGTGACCTGGTGTTCTTCTACTCCGGGCTGAGCCACGTGGGGATCTACACCGGCAACGGCCAGATCATCCACTCGCCGAAGCCGGGTAGGCGTGTGGAGATCGTGTCGCTGGATTCGATGCCGTTTACGGGGGCTGTCCGGCCCGGGTGACCCCTCGACGGGGCCGGTGCGTCGATCATGCCCGGACTGCTGTGGACGGAGATCAATCCACCACGTTCGGAGCATGACCGGCGCGGCGGCGGGTGCGCCTACCCGGCGCGGCGCGGGAACACCGGCGCGTTGGCCATCCGTACAGTCACCGCGTCGAGTTCCGCCGCCGTGAGGATACGCGGGGTGCCGACACCGAGGGACCGGATGTACACCTCGCACAGCCACTCCAGGACCCGGGACTTCTCGAACGCGTCGGCGAGTGACGCCCCCAGGGTCACGCCGCCGTGGTTGGCCATCAGCGCCGCGGTCCGGCCACCGCTCAGCGCCGTACGTACATTTGTCGCCAAATCGTCAGTGCCGTACGTCGCGTACTCAGCGACCCGCACATCGTGCCCGCCGAGCAGCAGCACGTTGTAGTGGACCGCCGGGAGCACAGGCAGCGTGGTCGCGACGGTCGCGCCGAACACCGAGTGGGTGTGCACGACAGCGGCGGCGTCCGTGGAGTTGTAGAGCGTCAGGTGCAGCGGAGTCTCGGAGGACGGCTGACCTCCTCCGTCGACAAAGTGACCTTTGAGGTCCACCACGGGGCAGTCCCCGGGCGCCATCCGTTCCAGGTGCGCGCCGGACGGCGTCACGGCCACCAGGTCGCCCCGCCGTACGCTCAGATTCCCTGACGTGCCCACAACCAGGCCGGTCCCGACCATGAGCCGTCCGTACGCACACAGCTCTTCACGTTCCGCCTGCAGCAACAACGGTGGCCCTCCTCGGTGTGAACCGTGATCAAGGAGGGCCACCGTACAACTGTTCTCATCCGGGGCGGTTGAAGGAACGGGTCGGTCCGATGAGCCGGGCCGATCGATACGCCGAGCGATGAGCCGGGCGGTTGAACGAGCCGGCCAGTCCGCTGAACTCTGCGGGTCACCGGCCGGGCTGTTGCGGAACCGGCGTCAGAGCCCGCCGTGGTGCCGGTGGAACGGCTCGTCCTCCCCGTCCTCCTCGTCGCCGACGGCAGCGCGCACCGCGTCGCGCAGGCCGCGTTTCCGGCCGGCGCTGGCGTGGGCGACCATCGGGTCGCTGCGCAGGTCCTTCACCAACGACCAGCACAGGGCCAGCATCACCAGGACGAACGGGAGCGAGACCAGGATCGTGGCCTGCTGCAGACCCTTGAGACCACCGGCGAGCAGGAGCACCGCGGCGACCGCGCCGATCAGTACGCCCCAGGTGACGACCACCCAGGACTTCGGCCGCAGTGAACCGTGGCTGGTGAGCGAACCCAGGACCAGCGAGGCCGAGTCGGCGCCGGTGACGAAGTAGAGGCCCACGAGCAGCATCGCGACGACGGCGGTGAGGCCGTACATCGGGAGCGCCTCCAGCATCGCGAACAGCGCCGACTCCGCGCCTTCCTTGGTCTTGGCGACCAGGTCGGCGGTGCCGTCCGTCTGGATGCGCAGCGCGCTGCCGCCCATGACGGCGAACCAGACGGTGCTGGCGGCCGACGGGACGAGGAGGACGCCGACGAGGAACTCCCGGACGGTGCGGCCACGGGAGATGCGAGCGATGAATGTGCCGACGAAGGGCGCCCAGGACAGCCACCAGGCCCAGTAGAAGATGGTCCAGGTGCCCAGCCAGTCGTGGCCGCCGAAGACTCCGGTACGGGTCGCCATGGACGGGAAGTTCTGCAGGTAGGAGCCGACCGAGGACGGGATCATCCCGAGGATGTAGACGGTCGGCCCGACCACGAAGACGAAGAGCATCAGGACCAGCGCGAGCACCACGTTGGCGGTGGACAGCCACTTGACGCCGCGGTGGATGCCGCTGAACGCGGAGACCACGAAGGCGGCGGTCAGCGAGGCGATGATGACGACCTCGACGGTCTTGCTGTCAGTGACGTCCATCGTCAGGTTGAGGCCCTTGGCCACCTGCAGGGCGCCCAGGCCGAGTGAGGTCGCGGAGCCGAAGACGGTGGCGAAGATGGCCAGCAGGTCGATCGCCCGGCCCGGGTTGCCGTCGGCGCGCTTGCGGCCGATGAGCGGGACGAAGGCGGAACTGAGGCGGTTGCCCCGGCCTTTGCGGAACGTCGCGTACGCGAGGGCGAGTCCGGCGACCGCGTAGATCGCCCAGGGGTGCAGGGTCCAGTGGAACAGGGTGTAGCGCATGGCCGAGGCGGCGGCTTCGTCGGACATCGGCGCGCCGTTGGCGCCGGGCGGCGGGGTGGCGAAGTGCTGGATGGGTTCGGCGACGGCGTAGAACATCAGGCCGATGCCCATGCCCGCGCTGAACATCATGGCCACCCAGGCCAGGGTGGTGAACTCCGGTGTCTCGTCGTCCTTGCCGAGGCGGATCCTCCCGAACCGGCTGGCCGCGAGGTAGACGGCCAGGATCAGGAAGATGTCGGCGGCGATGATGAACAGCCAGCCGAAGGTGTCGATCGCCCAGGACAGGCCGTTGGTGCCGGCGGTGTCCAATGAGTCCTTGCCGAACACTCCCCAGAGCACGACCGCGAGGACTACGGCGAAGCCGATGGTCGCGACGAACGGGTCGACCTTGTTGCCGTTGCGGTTGTCCGCCGCGTGTTCGGGAGTGGTGCCCGCTGTGCCCGCTGTGGCCGTTGCGGCGTCGCCGGCGTTGGGACCGGCTTCGACTGGTGCCGCTTCCGTCCTGTTTTCGCCTGGATCTGAGTTACTCAAGGCTTTTTTCCCCTTCGTGCGCATCCGGGGAAGCTATCGTCCGATGCGCAAAGCGGGATATACCGGGGCACGCCGATGATTTTATGAGATATCACCCGGACGGCTCAAATCCAGGTGGTATATCAACGATTCGGACTACCGTTGCGGCCCCGTGCCGCGCGGCACGGGGCCGCAGACCGGGAGGCACGAAGCCTCAGCCCGGGCACCACGGCGCCTGCGTGCGGACGGGAAGACCGCAGCCGGTCCAGCGTCGACATTTACCCCGCACAGACGAAACCCGGTGCATCCCATGATTGATCACGCCACGGCTGCGCCGGGAGAATGGGCAACTGACCTACAACGTAAGGATCTTGCAAGCTCATCCCCGGAAACCGCGCGTCCCTCTTGGGCATAGCCGGTCTGGCCGTCGTCAGCTCCCTGACGCTGGCCGGGTGCAACAGCAGCAGCGACGGCTCGTCGAAGTCCGCCACCACGCCCGTAGCGTCAAATCCGCCGCCGGCCACCCCCGCCGCGAACGGGGGCACCGAAGGGAGACCGACTCCCTCTTCGGCACCGTCCACCGCGCCCACGGCCGCCGGCGCCGGGGGCGACGTCGCCAAGGCAGGTCAGGCCATCCCCCTCGGTCAGGCAGCCAAGGTCAACTTCACGAGCGGGTCCACTTCCGGGGTCATCAGCCTGAAGGTCACCTCGATCGACGCGGGCACGCTGTCGGACCTCGACGCGTTCAAGCTGGGCGACAAGGTGACGGGCAAGGTGCCCTACTACATCAAGTACGCGGTCACGAACGCAGGTACGACGGACCTGTCGTACGCCTCCGCCAGCTTCGTCAAGGGCCTGCTGGCCAACGGCACCGAAGCCCAGACGGTGTCCGTCATCAGCAAGTTCGACAAGTGCCCCAACAACAGTGCGCCCAAGGATTTCACCGCGGGCAAGACGTACGAGACCTGCGCGCTGGCACTGGCCCCGACGAACGCGGAGAAGGTCGTCGGGGCCGAGTGGTGGGGTGAGCCGTACACGCTGGGCAAGGGCGTGAACTGGGGTGTGGCCGCACGCTGACGGTGCCGGTCACCCCGCGTACAGCCGCGCCACCACCTCCTCGATGTCCGGCTCGCGCACCGCGATGTCGCGCAGGCCGCCCGTCCGCGCGAGCGAAGCGATCAGTTCCCCCGCCGGGACGCCGTCGAGCGCGAAGGTGATCCGCCGTCCGTCGGCCTCGGACTGTTCGACCGTCACGCCTGGCATCTCGACACCGTCGTACGGGCGGTCGAGGTCCACCACCACCCGGCGCCGTGACCCGTAGCGCTCGTGCAGTTCCGCGAGACTGCCGTCGTGCACGACACCCCCGTGGTCGATGACCACCAGACGCCGCGCCAGCGCCTCGATGTCGGCCAGGTCGTGCGTGGTCAGCACGATGGTCACGTCCCCGGACGCCCCCATACCGGCGAGGAACGCCCGCAGTGACTGCTTGCTGACGACGTCGAGCCCGATGGTCGGCTCGTCGAGGAACAGCACCCGCGGACTGTGCAGCAGGGCCGCGGTGATCTCGCCGCGCATCCGCTGGCCGAGGGAGAGCTGCCGTACGGGGGTCTCCAGGAAGCCGTCCAGGTCGAGCAGTGCCCTGCACTCCTTGAGCCGGGCGGCGTGCTGGCCCGCCGGGACGTCGTACACGTATTTGAGGAGCCGGAAGGACTCGGCCAGCGGCAGGTCCCACCACAGCTGGGACCGCTGGCCGAAGACCACGCCGATACGGCGGGCCAGGTTCCGGCGCTGCGGTACGGGTTCGAACCCGCACACCCGCAAGTGACCCGACGACGGGCTGAGCACCCCGGTCAGCATCTTCAGCGTGGTCGACTTGCCCGCCCCGTTGGGGCCGATGTAGCCGAGCAACTCCCCCTCGGCGACTGCCAGGTCGATGCCGTCCACGGCGGTGACGGTGTGTTTCTCCCGTCGTACGCGTCCTTTCTTCTTCGTGATGGTGAAGTCCTTGCGCAGTCCGCGCGCCTCGATGACGTTCATGAGCCTGTACTCCTGTACTGCCGGATTCCGGTGCGCCAGAAGAGAAGCGCGAGGGCCCACACGACGGCCGCCACGACGGGACCGCACCAGGCCAGCCAGCCCGGGGCCCCCAGCGGGTCGGCGCGGCCGAGCAGGGCGAGGGCCGGCAGGTAGCCGGTGAAGGCCAGGCCCAAGCCGTAGGCAAAGGGCACGCGCAGCCACGGTTCGTAGACGGTGATCGGGTAGGTGGCGAACTGCCGTCCGCCATAGGTGAAGGCGTTCGCGGACTCGCCGGAGTCGACCCACCAGAACGCCACGCACGGGCCTGCGGTGAACACCGCGCCGAAGAGCAGTGCCCCGGCGAACGGGGCCGTGAGGGCGAGCGCCGTGCGGCCCGGCGTCCAGTCGATCCCGGCGATGACGAGGGCGGTCCCGTACACAATCAGGGACTGGACGACGCGGCCCGCCTTGCGCAGGGAGAAGTCGGCGACCAGGAGTTGCCCGAGGACCGACAGCGGGCGCACGAGGACCGCGTCGAGCCGGCCCGTGCGGATGTAGTCCTTCAACTGGTCGACCTCACCGAAGATCATGTCAGCGGTCTGGAAGCCGAGCCCGCTCAGCGCGCTCATCAGGACGACCTCGCGCACCGGGAAGCCGTCGAGGGACGGGGCGACCTGGAACATCGCCAGTACGGTGACGATCTCGAACAGTGACACGAAGCTGGTGACCAGCAGGTTCGTCCAGAAGGAGACGCGGTACTGGAGCTGGCCGCGTACGTGCGCGCCGAGGAGTTTCCAGTACACGGTCGCGCTACCCACCCTGCACCACCAGGTGATGTACAGCCTTGCGTTGCACGACCACACAGAGGGTCAGCAGGACTCCGGCCCAGGCCCCTTGCAGCACCAGCATCGCCAGGGAGGTCAGGGAGTCCGTGCGTTCGACGAGGATGTCGAGCGGCACCTGGAACAAGCTGGGGAACGGGGTCGCGCACCACAACACCCACTGCGCCCACTCCGGCAGGAAGCGCAGCGGGAAGTAGGAGCCGGACAGCACACCGGCGGCCAGGACCCACGCCGTGTGCGGGCCGCGGATGTCGACGATGCGGAAGGCCGCCAGGTTGACGAGGTACCGGCAGCCGAAACTGACGGCGGTGGCGAGCACCGCGGAGACCGCGAACAGCAGGTAGCCGACGGCGTGCCGCGGCAGGTAGAGGTCGAAGAACACCAGAGCGAAGACCACCGGGGCGAGGAATCTGGTCAGCGCCGCGAAGGCGAACCGGCCGACGTCGGCGGCGGCGTACGCGATGAGCGGGTCCAGCGGGCGCAGCAGGTCGGCGGTGATGTCGCCGGTGCGGACCCGGTCGGCCAGTTCGGTCCAGTTCCACAGCCACACGGTGTTGAGCAGGCCCTGGCCGACCCACACGAAGGTGATGAGCTGTGCGGCTTCGTAGCCGCCGGGCCGGTTCCCCGCGCGGGCCACGGCGATCATGACGTAGCAGAGCATCGCGCCGAAGAGGATGTTGGTGAACGCACCGGCGACCATGGCCTGCCGGTAGGTGGAGTAGCGGCGGAACGAAGCTCCGGCGAGCGCGGCGAAGCAGCGCAGTGCGGGAGTCCGGGAGCCGGGTTTCGGTGGTGTCGGTTTCGGGCGTGCGGAGGCGGGTGCCATCGCGTTGAGCCTCTTGGTCGGAGCCGGCAGGGGCGTGACGCACCACGGCCGTGCGGGGAGCGTCCGGCCGGGGAGCGTGGTCGCTCTTGGTTTCGCCGCGGCGGACTCCTGATGCGGTGTCGGAGGACCACCGCCGGATTCACGCCGGGCACCCCGGGCAGAAGGCTGGATTTTAGCAGCCGGGTAGGCCGTTCGACGGCATTTGCCACTCGTACGGATTACCCGGGCGGCCAGGATTTTGGCAGCGGCCGCACATCCCTCCTACAACAGAGTCCCGCTCCCGTCCGTCCTGCTCTCCGGAGGCTTCCCGTGCCCGTACCCACCCGATGGCTCGTTGCACTCTCGGCGGCCGGGACGCTGGCCCTTCCGGCGGCGCCCGCGGCAGCGGACACCAGGCACGGCGCGGACGACGTGCAGGTGGTGAGTGTGCAGTCGCAGTTCGCCCCGCCGAACGCGTTCGTGCCGGCCGACGCGGTGACGTACGACCAGGCGCGGGTCCCGGCCGCCGCGTTCGCTTCGGCGGTCGCCGCGACCAGCAGCGGCGGCACGTGGGTCACCCTGGGGCTGAGCGGTCTGCTGCCGGCCCGCACGTACGGCGCGCATGTGCACCAGTACGGCTGCGGCACGGACCCGGAAAGCGCAGGGCCGCACCTGCAGCACCTGCCGGACCCCGTGCAGCCGTCCACGGATCCGGCGTTCGCGAACCCCGGCAACGAGATCTGGCTCGACGTCACGACCGACGGGCACGGTTCGGGGGTGTCTACGGTCCGGTCCGGTTGGCGGATCCCGGACGCGGGCGCGCGGTCGATCGTCCTCCACGAGCGCGGCACCGCCGCGGACCCCGGTCACGCGGGGACGGCGGGCGTGCGGGTCGGGTGCGTCAACCTGGCGTTCCCCGGTCGGCCGACGCCCCGTCCGGGGCGCGTGCCGGAGGACATGCTGACGGGCTTCAACTCGGATCTGACGAACTCTCAGGACACGGACGGCCCGGGCCGGGGGCCCGGGACGTTCGGCTGGACCGCCTACTCGCCGATGTCGGCCAAGCCGGTCACCCGGGACGCACTGCCGGAGTGGCACCAGGGCTGACGAGTGTGGATTCCGTACGGAATTCCCCTGCTCAGGCCCCGCGTCGAGGGTGGGATGAACCGGCTGCCGGAGCACCCCGGGCGGGGTTTCCGGCAGTCGGCCTCAGCGCCCCTGTAGGTCGTCCGGGTGAGTCCCCTCCGGGCGCACCCCGATGCCCGGCAGGTCGATGTAGCCGCCGCTGGTGAAGCAGCGCAACCGCAGTTTGCGGGCCTCGCCGACGCCCCACACCGCGAAGGCGTCGAGCATCAGTGCTGCGGCGGACCTCCCGTGTTCGGCTCCGGGACGGAGCCACACATGGCGTCCTGAACCCGGTACGCCGCCCAGTTCCAGGCGGTCCTGGCCGATCCTCAGTTCGACGCTCTGACTCATGCCACTGACGGAGCCGATCACCAGGAGCACCGGCTCCACCCAGCCGACCAGTGGCATCTCGGTGAGCAACGCCGTGAGCAGGCCGGGTAGTTCGGTGCAGAACTCGGTCCAGTCGGCCGGGTCCGGGCCGAACGGCAGGAAGAGTTCGGCAAGGGCGAGGTCGGGGCGGCTGACGCACCAGCGGTACGGGAGTCCGGCAAGTCCGGCGGCGTCGGCGAAGAGGTCCTGGTCGCGCAGTTCCGCGGGGAAGGTGGGGAACAGGTCCATGACGAGGGTGCCGGGTTCGCGTTCACGGGAGATCCGCAGGGTCAGCTGCGGGTTGCGCCAGCGCAGCCACGCGCCGGGGCCGCCGCGCCACGGCGCGGCGCCGAGCGAGGTGGTGAGTGCGGCGACCAGGCGGGTGTGCGCGGCGTCGATCTCCCGCCCCCGGTCGCGTTCGTAGCGGTAGCCGTAGCCCGCCGGGCTGCCCCACGGGCCGGCGCCCGGGGCGCCGCCGAAGCCCATGCCGTACGCGGGCTGGCTCGGCGACTGGTCGGTGTCGCGGTCCGGGAGTGTGGCGGTCAGCCGGACCAGCGGACAGGGGTCGGTTTCGGACGCGGGGGTCCACTGCCCTGTCAGTCCCGGCACGGCCGGGTCGAGGGTGGCGGTCCCGGACGACAGCGTGCCCGTGCGCCAGCCCAGGACGGCCGCGGCGGAGCGGACGGACTGGTCGGACCAGTCGCCCCAGTCCGCGTCGCGGGCGGCCAGGAGTAGTCGGGTCAGGGTGTCGGCGGCAGGCATTGCGGACACGGCCATATCACCCATGGTCGCACTGGGGCCGCACGCACACTAGGGGCAGGAACGTACATTCCGGCATATTTTCCCGCCGCTGACGCATCATCGGCAGCCACCGCTTAGCGCACAACGGACACTTGCGGGCGCGAACAGCAAATTTTGGCTACACATAGATGCGGATTGAAAGCGGAGGGTTAGACTTCCCCTCATCCCGGACCCCCGGGGCGCATT
This sequence comes from Kitasatospora sp. UYEF31, assembly GCF_057291755.1. NCBI lineage: Bacteria > Bacillati > Actinomycetota > Actinomycetes > Kitasatosporales > Streptomycetaceae > Kitasatospora > Kitasatospora sp. UYEF31. Next base: position 45,068 of record NZ_JBXAWK010000024.1, on the reverse strand, counting down.
CCCGGACACCTTCGCGTCCCCTCCACGCTCGTCCCCCGGCCGGTCCCGCGCTCACTTTCCCCGTTCCCGGCACGGGTGGACACCAGTGTCGGTGCTCCTGGCGTTGCCTCATGTTCTTTGCAACCGGAGGCGTTATGACGCAGCCCGCCCTCGCCCCTGCCCGCGACTCCACCGTCGTCACCGAGTCCGCCGCCACCGAGTCGACTGTCACCCAGTCGGCTGTCACCGAGTCCGTCGACGCCGTCGACCCGGCCGAGGCCGCGGACTTCCTCGACCAGTGCTACCACGAGCTGGACCGCTCCGACCTGCTGTCCGCACGACTGGCCGAAGTCCTCGCGGAGATATCCACGTCGGGGACCTACCAGCACACGAAGGCCGAACTCGCCCACGGCGCCCGGATGGCCTGGCGCAACTCCGCGCGGTGCATCGGGCGGCTCTACTGGCAGAGTCTGCGGGTCCGCGACCGACGGCACGTCAGCTCCGCCGAGACGGTTGCCGCCGAGTCCGTCGCGCACCTGGACGAGGCCACGAACCACGGCCGGATCCGTCCGGTGATCACCGTGTTCGCGCCGGACAGGCCAGGGTTCCGCGGCCCCCGGTTCCTCAACGAACAGCTCGTCAAATACGCCGGTTACACCCGCACGGACAGCACCGTGCTCGGCGATCCGCACTCGGTCGGGCGCACCGGGGCCGCGCTGGGCCTGGGCTGGCCCGGCGGCATGGGGACGCCGTTCGACCCGCTGCCGCTGATGATCGTCCCCGGCGGCCCGGCGGACACCCCGGCGGCTCCTCGCTGGTTCTCGCTGCCCCCGGAGAGCGTGCGCGAAGTCAGGCTCACGCACCCGCACTTCCCGTCGTTCGCCGACCTCGGGCTGCGGTGGTACGCGGTGCCGGCAGTCGCAGACATGTGCCTGGAGATCGGCGGGGTCCACTACCCCGCCGCGCCGTTCAACGGCTGGTACATGGGTACGGAGATCGGGGCCCGCAACCTCGCCGACACCGAGCGCTACGACCTGCTGCACACCGTCGCGCGCCGGATCGGTCTGGACACGACGGACGACCGTTCGCTGTGGCGGGACCGCACCCTCGTCGAGCTGAACATCGCGGTGCTGTACAGCTACGACCTGGCCGGGCTGAGGATGTCCGACCACCACAACGAGTCCCGGCACTTCCTGACGCACCTGGCGAAGGAGGCCCGTGCGGGGCGTCCCGTGCCGGCCGACTGGTCGTGGATCGTGCCGCCGATCTCCGGGGCCGCGACGGGGGTGTTCCACCGGACGTACGAGAACGCCGACCTGCGGCCGAATTTCGTCCGGCACGGGGGGCGGCCGGGCTGTCCGATGGGGTAGACCCGTACGAAACCGGTTTGTTCTCAAGGTTGTTCACGCAGTGGGGTCCGCCACGCGATGCGTGGCGGACCCCGCTGTGCGCAGGTCTACAGTGAACCCGTCTCCGGGTATTTCCCGCTCGGGGTCACGATCGTGCCCGCGAGGCCCGCGACGATGTCGACCGCGTCCTCCAAGGAGCCGATCGCCGCCATGTCCCCCGTCATCTCGACGAAGCGGGACACCGCCTCGACCTTGGGACCCATCGAACCGGCCGGGAAGTCGTACGAACGCAGTTCCGCGGGCGTCGCGTTGACGATATCGCGGGCCTCGTCCGTGCCGAAGCCGAGCTGCACCCGGGACACGTCCGTGAGCAGCAGGAGGATGTCCGCCTCCAGCGCCTCGGCCAGCAGAGCCGCCGTCAGGTCCTTGTCGACCACGGCTTCGACGCCCGCCAGTCGTCCCAGGTCGTCACGGATCACCGGGACCCCGCCGCCGCCCGCGCAGACTGCGATGGTGCCGGTCTGGAGCAGTTTGCGGATCAGCCGGGTCTCGATCACCCGGCGGGGCTGCGGTGAAGGGACGACCCGCCGCCAGTACTCGCCGTCGGCCTTGACGGTCCAACCGCGTTCGTCCGCCAGGTGCTTGGCTTCGGCTTCGTGGTACACCGGGCCGACGAACTTGGTGGGGTCGTCGAACGCCGGGTCGGCCGCGGAGACCAGCGTCTGGTTGATCAACGCGCACACTTGACGCCCTGGCAGGGCGTTCTGCAGTGACTGGAGCAGCCAGTAGCCGATCATGCCCTGGGTCTCGGCGCCGAGGACGTCGAACGGGTACGGGACGGTCAGCGACTTGTCCGCGGCCGACTGAAGGGCGAGCAGTCCCACTTGTGGGCCGTTGCCGTGGGTGAAGACGACCTCGTGCTCGCGCGCCAGCGGCGCGAGGGAGCGGACGGCGGCGCGGATGTTGGCGAGTTGGATGTCGGCGTCGGGCTTGTCTCCGCGCTTGAGCATGGCGTTTCCGCCGAGGGCGATGACGATACGCATGAAGGGGGTCTCCCTACCTACGAAGAAATGGGGACGGCCCGGCCGGGACTGTCTTTGATCGAAAAACAGCCCGGCCGGGCCCGGTCTCGCCTGGTGGTGATTTTTCAACAGCGCTGTAGTGCTGCGCCTTGGTCGCCGAGTGCTGCGCCTTGGTCGCCGAATGCTGTGCCTTAGTCGCCGAGTGTCGCGACCATGACCGCCTTGATCGTGTGCAACCGGTTCTCGGCCTGGTCGAACACGAGCGAGAAGTCCGATTCAAACACTTCGTCGGTCACTTCGAGGGCATCCGTGCCGTATTCCTGGAAGATCTGTTCGCCCACTGTCGTCTCCCGGTTGTGGAAGGCCGGGAGGCAGTGCAGGAACTGCACCCCCGGGTTGCCGGTGGCGCGGACGACGTCCATGTTGACCTGATACGGCATCAGCTGCTCGATGCGCTCCGCCCAGACTTCCTTGGGCTCACCCATCGACACCCAGACATCCGTGTAGAGGAAGTCGACGCCCCGGACGCCTTCGCTGACGTCTTCGGTGAGCAGGATCCTCGCACCGGTGGTGGCCGCGATGTCCTTGGCCTGCGCCACGATCGTGTCGTCGTTCCACAGGGCCTTGGGCGCGACCATCCGGACGTCCATGCCCAGGAGCGCCGCGGTGACCAGCAGCGAGTTGCCCATGTTGTAGCGCGCGTCGCCGAGGTAGGCGAAGGAGATCTCGTGCAGCGGCTTGTCGCTGTGCTCCCGCATCGTCAGCACGTCGGCGAGCATCTGCGTGGGGTGCCACTCGTCGGTCAGGCCGTTCCAGACCGGCACACCCGCGTGCGCGCCCAGGGTCTCGACAAGTGCCTGAGCGCTGCCCCGGTACTGGATACCGTCGTACATCCGTCCGAGCACCCGCGCGGTGTCCTTCATCGACTCCTTGTGGCCGATCTGCGACCCGCCGGGGTCCAGGTAGGTCACGTTCGCGCCCTGGTCGTACGCGGCGACCTCGAAGGAGCAGCGCGTACGGGTCGAGGTCTTCTCGAAGATGAGTGCGATGTTCTTGCCGCGCAGCCGGGGCTGCTCGGTGCCCGCGTACTTGGCGGCCTTCAGCTGGGCCGACAGGTCGATCAGGAAGCGGAACTCCTTCGGGGTGAAGTCCAGCTCCTTGAGGAAGTTGCGGTGCCGCAGGTTGAAGGCCATGGTTCCCCGGGTCTCGAATCAGTCGGTCGAGCTGTTTTGGTCGAGCTGTTTTGGTCGAGCTGTTTTGGTCGAGCTGTTTTGGTCGAGCTGGAAAGGAGCCAGCGTACGGGGCGGTTTTTGCCGCCGCCCACCGAGTTACCCCGACACTGCTTCGCGCTCCACCGGACAGCTCATGCAGCGCGGCCCACCACGCCCCCGGCCCAGTTCGCTGCCCCGGATGGTGATGACCTCGATCCCGTTGCGGCGCAGGAACGTATTGGTCGTCACGTTGCGTTCGTAGGCGACGACGACGCCTGGTTCGACGGCCAGGACGTTGCACCCGTCGTCCCACTGCTCGCGTTCGGCGCTACGGATGTCCTGGGTGGCGGTGAGCACCTTGATGTCGTCCAGGTCGAGCGCGCGGGCGATCGCCTTGTGCATGTCCTCGGCCGGGTGGTCACTGATCTTGAGGTCGTCCGGGTCGCCGCCCGGTTCGATCGTGTACGAGGGGAGCATGCCGAGCCCGGCGTACTTGGTGAAGGTCTCCCCGTCGAGCATCGTCATGACGGTGTCGAGGTGCATGAAGGCCCGCGCCTTCGGCATGTCGAGGGCCACGATGCGCTCGGCGGCGCCCGCCGCGAACAGCTTGCGGGCCAGGGATTCGACGCCTTGCGGGGTAGTCCGCTCGCTCATCCCCACCAGCACTGCCCCGTTGCCGATGACCAGGACGTCACCGCCCTCCATCGTGGCGGGGAAGCTGGCCTGGCCTTCGTTCCAGACGTGGAACTCCGGCTCCGCGCTCTGCTTTCCACGAAACATCGGGTGGTGCTTGTAGACCGCCTCGAAGTGCACGCTCTCCCGGCGCCGGGCCATCTTGCGCATCGCGTTGACCGCGACGCCGCCGTAGACCCAGCACGAAGTGTCGCGGGTGAAGATGTGGTTCGTCAGCGGGTTCAGCAGGAACTCGTCGATGCCCAGGACGTGGAAGGCCATGCTGTGCGGCTCCGGAGCGCGCTCCAGGAACTCGCGCTTGGTCATACCGCCGATCAGGTTGCGGGCCAGGTCTCCGGTATCCATCGACTCGAACGCCGACCGGAGGCCGTCGACCGCGAGGTGTCCGTAGGTCCGCTCGTCGAAGACCCGGTCGAGTACGAGCGTACGGGCCTGATCGATTTCCAGGGTCTGCTGGAGCAGGTCGGCGAAGAGGTGGACTTTCACGCCCGCGTCCCGCAGGACGTCGGCGAACGCGTCGTGCTCCTCGCGGGCCCGCTTGACCCACAGGACGTCGTCGAAGAGAAGTTCGTCCTTGTTGGTCGGAGTGAGCCTTTTGAGCTCCAGGTCCGGCCGGTGGAGGATGACCTGCTTGAGTCTGCCGGTCTCCGATGCGACATGGAACGCCATGTGTGGGGCCTCCGCGTGGGGGTCTCGGTTGCTCACATCATGCCCGCTGGAGGGTGGTCATGACTCTTTGAGGCGGATCACACGCGAGCAGTTCCCGCGCGACCGCTTCACGTACTCGCCGTTGGGCCCGTCGTTGGTGTCCAGCCAGGCGCGGGCTTCGTCAGCGGTACGGCCACCGGCGCGCTGGCGGTCGAGCAGGCGTTCGTCGCGTACGGGGTCCGGAACCTCGACGTACCAGAGCTCGTCGATGTGCTTCCTGGCCGCGGTCCAGCCGGGGCCGTCGTCGGCGAGGTAGTTGCCCTCGGTGACGATCAGGCGGGCGGTCGGCGCGATCAGGTGCCGGGCGGCGACCGGCTCGTGCAGGGTGCGGTCGTAGTCGGGCGCGTAGATGTCGTGGTCCGGGCCGGTGCCGTCCGGGCCGGTGCCGTCCGGAGCAGTGCCGTCTGAAGCAGTGCCGTCCGGAGCAGTGCCGTCCGGCGCAGTGGCGATGCGGCGGAGCAGGGCGGCGTAGCCCCACACGTCGAAGCTCGGCTCGGAGCCTTTGCGGGCGGTCAGGCCGAGGCGGTCGAGCTGGAGGTTGGAGAGGTGGAAGCCGTCGAGGGGGACGTACGCGGCGGCTGCCCCGTTGGTGAGCCGCGTGTTGACGAGCCGCTTGTTGACCGCGGCGACGAGTGCGACGGCGAGGGTGGACTTGCCGGCGGCGGGGGGTCCGGCGAGGCCGAGGATCACCCGGGGGCCCCGGTCGAGTAGCCGCACGGCGTCGTCGGTCAGCTGGGCGATCTGCATGGCCGCGATTCTAGGGAAGCCGGGTCGGTCTTGAGTGGAACGTCACCGGTGGGCATGACGTTCCACTCAAGACCGGGTCTGGTTCCCCCGTGAAGCCCCTACAATCGCGGGTCCACCGGCTCCGACTCCAGGGCGAGCACCCCGAACACCGCCTCGTGGACACGCCACAACGGCTCCCCGGCCGCCAGACGGTCCAGGGACTCCAGGCCGAGCGCGTACTCCCGCTGGGCCAGCGACCGCTTGTGGTTCAGGCCGCGCTCGCGCAGCCGGACCAGGTTCTCCGGCTCGGTGTAGTCCGGACCGTAGATGATCCGGAGGTACTCCCGGCCGCGCACCTTGATACCGGGCTGGACCAGGAACTTTCCGCCCTTCACATAGGACGCGAGCGGTTTGACGACCATGCCTTCGCCACCGGTGCCGGTCATCTCCTCCCACCACTCGCAGGCCGCCGCAACCTGCGCCTCGTCGGTGATGTCGACGACGAGCCGCCGGGTGGCGGTGAAGATGTCGGAGTCCTGCGCGATGAGCGAGTCGATCCACGCGAGGTGCTCACTGTGCGCGCGCACCGCGAGGTTGCGGCCCTGGACGGCGAGGATCTGGAACGGGGCGAGCTTGACTCCGGCCAGGCCGTCGACCGGCCAACAGTAGCGGCCGTACGCGGCATCGAACGCTTCGGCGTTGGTGACCCTGGCGGTGGTGCGGTCCAAAAGATCACCGACGTCGATGCCGCGGGCCGAAGCCGCGGCGAGCGATGCGGCGGCGGCGGGCAGGACCGTGCGCGCGGCAGCGCCCACCGCGGCGTACTGGTTCTTCAGCAGGTCCACAGCCTTTGCCGACCACGGCATCAGCTCGGCGTCCAGCAGCAGCCAGTCGGTGGCCAGTTCGTCCCACAGTGCGGCCTTGTCGGCTGCGACTCTGACCTTGCCCAGGAGCTCTTCGGTGAGTGCGGGCCTGTCGAAGAACGGGCGGCCGGTACGCGTGACGACCACGCCGGTCGTCCCGTCGGTGACGCCGAAGCGCTCCGCGGCGACGTCGGCGTCGCGGCACACGAGCACATTGGCCCGCGAGCCCATGTGCTTCTCCTCGCAGACCACCTGCGTGACCTTCTCGTCGCGGTAGTACGCGAACGCCTCGGTCGGGTATTCGAGGTAGCCGTCCCGCTTCGCCGTCGCACACGGCGACATGGTCGGCGGCAGGTGCGTGAGCCAGCGCGGGTCGACGGCGAAGCGGGACATCACTTCGAGCGCGGCGGCTGCGTTCTCGCCTCTGATGGTGACGGTGGAGCCGTGCGAGGTCTGGATGTGCCGTCGGCCGGTACTGATTCCCTCCGGGGGACGACCCCCGGGCCCCCCGGCCGGCCCCGTGGAGATGTCCAGGACGTCGGCGATGTCGAGCGTACGGCCGTCCCGTGCGCCCGGGGCCGCGGCCGCGAGCGGCTTGACCGGCTCGTACCAGACCTGCTCGGCCCCGACGGTGACGAACTCCTTCTCCGGGTAGCGGAGCGCGGTGAGTTCGCCGCCGAAGACACAGCCGGTGTCCAGGCAGACGGTGTTGTTGATGAAGGTCGCCTGGGTGGTCGGGGTGTGGCCGTACACGACCATCGCCCGGCCGCGGTATTCGTCGGCCCACGGGTAGCGCACCGGCAGGCCGTACTCGTCGGTCTCGCCGGCGGTGTCGCCGTACAACGCGAAGGACCGTACCCGGCCTGACGTACGGCCGTGGTACTTCTCGATGAGCCCGGCGTGCGCGACGACCAGCTTGCCTCCGTCGAGCACGTAGTGGCTGACGAGGTCGTGGCAGAACGCCTTGACCTCGGTGATGAACTCCTCTGACTCCAGGGCGAGTTGGTCGACGGTCTCCTGGAGGCCGTGCTTGAACTGCACTTTCTTGCCGTTGAGGTGCTTCAGCAATTTGTTCTCGTGGTTGCCGGGCACGCACAGTGCGTGCCCCGCGCCGACCATGCCCATGACCAGGCGCAGCACACCGGGCGAGTCCGGGCCGCGGTCGACCAGGTCGCCGACGAAGACGGCCTGCCGCCCGTCGGGGTGGACGGCGTCGACGGCCCGGCCGTTCTCGTCGTACGCGATCTCATAGCCCAACCGGCCGAGCAGCGTGCGTAGTTCGGACGCGCAGCCGTGGATGTCGCCGATGATGTCGAACGGACCGGCGAGGTGGGTGAGGTCGTTGAAGCGCTTCTCCGTCGTGACGACGGCGTTCTCGACCTCCTCGACGGTGGTGAGCACGTGCACTCTCCGGAAGCCCTCACGCTGGAGCCCGCGCAACGACCTTTTGAGGTCCCGTCGGTGACGGCTGATCACATGGTGCGGGAAGTTGCGGTCGTCGCGTGCTTCGTTGCGCTCGCGGCAGACGCCCTCGGGCATGTCGAGGACGATCGCGACGGGGAGTACGTCGTGCTCGCGGGCGAGCTGGACCAGCTGGCGGCGGGACTCGATCTGCACGTTGGTCGCGTCGACGACGGCGATGCGGCCGGCGGCCAGGCGCTTGCCCGCAATGTAGTGGAGTACGTCGAAGGCGTCACTGGTCGCGGTCTGGTCGTTCTCGTCGTCGCTGACCAGGCCGCGGCAGGTGTCGGAGGACAGGACCTGCGTGGGCGGGAAGTGCTTGCGCGCGAAGGTGGACTTGCCGGAGCCGGACGCCCCGATGAGGACGACGAGGGACAGGTCCGGGACCGGGAGGGTGCGTTTGTCGTCGGTCATGCCGTTGCCTTGTCTATTACTTCATCGGTCTCGGTACGGGCGAACACGGCCAGCTGGGTCGGCGGGCCGACTTCGGGGTCGTCGTCGCCCACGGGCACGTAGGTGACCGCGTAGCCGTAGGTGGCCGCGATGTCGTCAGCCCAGGTACGGAACTGCCCACGGGTCCACTCGAACCGGTGGTCGCTGTGCCGGACGTCCCCGGCGGGCAGGGTCTCCCAGCGCACGTTGTACTCGACGTTGGGTGTCGAGACGATCACCGTCCGCGGCTTCGCCGAGCCGAAGACGGTGTACGCGAGCGCGGGCAGCCGCGGCTCGTCGAGGTGCTCGATGACCTCACTGAGCACCGCGGCGTCGAAGCCCTTGAACCGGGGGTCGGTGTACGTGAGCGCCCCTTGGAAGAGGTGCACCCGCGCGCGCTGCCGTTCGGGCATGCCGTCGAGTTTCAGCCGCCGCGAGGCGTACTGGAGCGCGCGGGCGGACACGTCGGCACCGGCGATGTACGTGAAGTGACTGTCCTTCAGCAGGTCGTGGATCAGGGCGCCTTCGCCGCAGCCGAGGTCGAGTACGCGGCTGGCCCCGGCGGTGCGCAGAGCATCGATGATGGCGTCGCGGCGCTGCTGGGCGAGGGTCCGCTTGCGCTCGGCTTCGGGGGTCGGCACGGTCTCGCCGACTTCCTCGGCCACTGCGTTGTCGAGGTTCTCGACCGGGGTGTCGTCGCTGTCGGCGAGCCGTTCCAGGGCGGCCTGTTCCAGCTGCTCCAGGGCGAGCCGGGACATGGCGTGGGAGCGCGCCAGGTAGCGGCGCGCGATCAGCGCCCTGGACGGGTGGGCGGCCAGCCAGCCTTCGCCGGCGCGGACCAGCTTGTCGACCTCGTCGGGTGCGACCCAGTAGTGCTTGCCGCCGTCGAGGACCGGGAGCAGGACGTAGAGGTGGTTGAGGGCGTCGGCGAGCCGCAGTTCACCGCGCAGGGTGAGGCTGACGTAACGCGATTCGCCCCACTCCGGGAAGCGCTCGTCGAGGACCGCGGGCACGGCTTCGACCTGCCAGCCGAGCGGTTCGAACAGGCTGTTGACCAGGTCGGCCCCGCCGCGCGCGGCCAGCGCCGGGATGCGGATCTCCAACGGGAGCGCGGTCTGCGCCAGTTCAGGGCGCAGTTCGCAGCGTCCACGCAGCGCCGTGCGGAAGGTCGCGCCGAGCGCGACGGCCATGATCGAACCCGCCGCGTAGGGGCGGTCGTTGACGTACTGCTCAAGGGTTCCCTGGGTGCCACCGTGCGGCCGCTTGCCTCTGCCGCCCTTGCCTCGCACGAGCGCGACGGGGTCGACGTCGAGGAGCAGTGCCGCCGTACAGTGGTCTTCGGACGCTTCGGGGTAGAAGACGTGCGCGTCGCCGTACGCGGTGCTGAACCGCTGGTGCTTGTCCGGGTGCTTGTGCAGCAGGAAGCCTAGATCGGTGGCCGGTTCTCGGGTGGTTGAGATCGTCAGGAACACCTGTCGAGTATGCCTTCCGGTTTTGTCCGGATGCCATGGAGTTTCCGGCGCGGGGCATCCTCCGGCGCGGTGGGCGACCCGCAGCCTCCACCGCGCCGGGGCACTTCAGCAGGCCCGGTCCGGTCCGTCGCCGGATGGACCGCCGGACCGGGCTGACCCGGAACGGGCCCGGCGGCGGGCGCGGGCCAGGTCGAGGGGGATGACCTGGGCCGACGGCCCGTCGTCCGGGTGCTCTCCGGTGGACCCGGCCCGCCCTGCCAGGCGCTGCCGCACATCTCGGCGGACCGCCGCGCCGCACCCGCTGACCCGGGTGCCGGCGGGCCCCGGGCCGGCCCGGTGTTCGGGGCACTCGTCGTGGAACACCGTGACGCCGGTGCGCCCGGCGGCCCCAGCGGCGGCCAGCCAGACGGATTCGTCCTGACGGGCCCGCAGCCGGGCCATCGCCCGGAAGGCGAGCCCGCAGGCCCGGGTGCAGTCTGCCCCCGCGTCTGCGGGCAACGGTTCGGTGTCACCCGCCAGCCCGCCGCGCGCGACGCGGTGCAGCAGCCGGACTACCCGGCCCAGAATCCTGGCGGCGTCGCCGACCGGGATGTGCGCCGGATCCTGCGGCAACGGCGGGCCCGGCGCGACTTCGGCCCCGGCACCGGCCCGCCCGGCGGCTGCGCGGAGCAGCTCGCGGGCCGCGCCGACATCTGCGGCGACCTGGCACAGGCAGAATTCAGCCGTCGCGCGCCGGTTGCGCTCCCGTACGACGTCTTCGATCATCCACAGGGCCCTGGCCAGCACGGGCAGCGCGCGTTCCGCGGAGTCCACGGTGGCCAGCTCGTCGTCGAGGTCGCGCAGCGGCCCGGGACCGCGCAGCCCGGTGGAATTCGGGTCGGTGGGGCTTGTTCTCAGGTGTACGGGATGCATGGTGGAACCCCCGGGTGTCCGTGGAGGGCGCAGGCCCGTCCTGCGCTTCGCCTGCGGTCCACGGTGCACCCGCGCCGGGGCTCTCCCATCCGGTTTCCGGCCGTCTGTGGACAACTCGGGGGCACACCACTCCCCCGGGTGAACCGGCCGGCGAGTTGTCCCCAGAACGTATGAACGAGCGTGACCGACGTGGCTTTCAGTCGTTCCGTACGCCCGAAAATTCTCAGCACGCAAAGAATGCCCAGCACGCGAAAAGACCCCGCCCGCAAAAAAGCTGGACCGCAAAAAAGCTGGACCGCAAAAAGCCGGACCGCAGATAGCCGGACCGCGAAAAAGCCCCGCACACCGGAAAGGCGTGCGGGGCTTCCAGCTGTCTTCCTAGCGGTGCGTCGCCCGGATCGCGGCGTACGACGGAGTGTGGCTCGGGCCGCTCGGACCACCCTTGGCCGGGCGCTTGGCCTTCTTCTTGGCGTCCTTGGCCGCCTGCGCGGCTGCCTTGGAGGCTGCGGCGCGCTTGGCGGTCGCCTCCGGGTTCACCGGCACGAGCAGTGCGACGCACTCGACGTGCTGGGTGTTCGGGAACAGGTCGAAGGCCCGCAGCGAGCGCAGTTTGTAGCCGTACTTCGCGAAGTAGGCCACGTCGCGGGCCAGCGAGGCCGGGTCGCACGCGACGTACGCGATGCGGCGCGGGGCGAGCTTCGCGATGCCTTCGACGACGTCCTTGCCGGCGCCCGCGCGGGGCGGGTCGAGGACAACGATGTCGGCGCTGGGCAGGAAGCCCTTGCGGCCGAGCACGCGGTCGACACGGCCGGCTTCGAAGCGGGCCGTGGTGACATCGCGCAGGTTGTGCACGGCGTCTTCGACGGCCTGCTTGGAGGTCTCGATGCCGAGCACCCGGCCCTTGTCGCCGATCCGGTCGGCGATGGCGCCGGCGAACAGGCCGACACCGCAGTACAGGTCGAGGGCGGTGTCGCCCTCCTGCGGCTGCAGGGCCTTGAGCACGGCCTGGGAGAGGGTGTCGGCCGCGGCCGGGTGGACCTGCCAGAACCCGCCCGCGCCCACCCGGAAGGTGCGGCCCGCGGCGGTCTCGCGGACGCCGGGGCGGCCGTGGACCTTCTGCACGCCGCCGTTGGCGTCCGTGCGGAAGACCGAGACGGGCTCGTTCAGCTCGACGATGGGCATCCGGCCGGTCTCGGGCACGGGTGCGCCCTCGACCTTGGCCTCAGTCTTCGTCCCCGCCTTGGCCGGTGCCTTCGTCTTCGCGGGCACCTTGGGGTTCACCTGCTCGGGGGCTTCGCCGTCTTCGATGACAGCCCGCGGGTTGCGGCGGCGCATGCCCGCCGGGGTGAGCACCACGGCGCGGTCGGACGAGCCCGAGGAGGCGATGGCGTCGAGTTCGGCGACGCCCTCCCACGTGCGGGATTCGATGCCGAGCTCTTCGATGCCGTCGTAGGCGATCAGGCAGCGGTCGATCACCTGGACGTCGTGCGAGCGGTGCTTGCGCAGCCCCGCCTTTCCGCTGACCGGCTCGATCGCGAACTGGACCCTGGTGCGCCAGCCGAGGCCTTCGGGCACGCCGGGCTCGACGGGCACGGACTCGACCTCGACCGTGAGGTCGATCTTCGCCAGGCGCTGCATCTGCTCGGTGACGACCGCGGCCTTGAGGCGGCGCTGGGCCGCCGGGGTGGCGTGCTGCCAGTCGCAACCGCCGCACAGGCCGGGGCCCGCGAACTCGCACGGGACCGGGACGCGGTCCTCGGAGGCCTTGAGGACCTCGACGACGTCGCCGCGCAGGAACTTCGACGTGGACCCGCCGTCAGTGATCTTGACGATCGCGAGCTCGCCGGGCAGGCCGTGCCGGACGAAGATCACCCGCCCGTCGTGCCGGGCGACGCAGTGGCCGCCGTGCGCGACGGGGCCGATCTCCACCTCGTAGCGCTCGCCGACCAGCGAGGTCTCGGGGGCGGTGGCGGCTGCGGACTGGGTCACGGAACTCCTCAGACTGAAAACATACGAAAACGTGAAGTTATAGATGTGGGTTCCAGCGTACGGCCATCTGTGGGTCGTGCCCGCCGGGCCGGGATCTCCGCGGCCGGTGAAGAGGACGTCGTACGGGACGGAAAAAACCGCCGGCCGGGTCTTCAGCGTGGTGCGTGAAGACCTGCCCGGCGGCCTGATATCGGCTTACTTCTCCGAGTCTCCGGGGCCGCCCTTGCGCAGCAGCGGCTTGGTGTCGCCGCCCTTCGCGGACTGCGCCGGGTCGCCGCGGCGGACCGAGCCCGGGGCGTTCCAGGTCTTGCCCTTCTTGAGGCGCTCCGAGGACACCAGCTGCCACGGCACCGACACCACCATGACGCCGGGCATGAACAGCAGCCGGCCCTTGAGCCGCAGTGCGCTCTGGTTGTGCAGGATCTGCTCGTACCAGTGCCCGACGACGTATTCCGGGATGTAGACCGTGACGATGTCCCGCGGGCTGGAGCGGCGCACGCTCTTCACGTAGTCGATGATCGGCCGGGTGATCTCGCGGTACGGCGAGTCCAGGACCTTCAGCGGTACGTCGATCCCGTGGTCCTGCCACTGCTGGTTGATCGCTGCGGTGTCGGCCGGGTCGACGCTGACGGTGACCGCTTCGAGCACGTTGGGGCGGGTGGCCCTGGCGTACGCGACGGCCCGCAGGGTCGGCTTGTGCACCTTGGAGACCAGGACGATGGAGTGCACCCGGGAGGGCAGCTTCATGTCCTCGTCCGGGTCGGCCGTCAGTTCGATGGAGACCCGGTCGTAGTGCCGGCGGATGGCCTTCATCATCAGGAACAGCACCGCCATGGCGGCGATGGCGATCCACGCGCCTTGGAGGAACTTGGTGACCAGGACGACGACCAGCACCGAGCCGGTCATGCACAGGCCGAGTGCGTTGATCGCGCGACTGCGCGTCATCCGGCCGCGGGTCCTGCTGTCCTCTTCGGTCTTCAGCAGCCTGGTCCAGTGGATGATCATGCCGGCCTGGCTGAGCGTGAAGGACACGAAGACGCCGACCACGTACAGCTGGATCAGCTTGGTCGGTTCGGCCTGGAAGGCCACGATCAGCACGATCGCGAAGCCGGCCAGCAGGATGATGCCGTTGGAGAAGGCCAGCCGGTCGCCGCGGGTGTGCAGCTGACGGGGCAGGTAGCGGTCCTGCGCGAGGATCGAGCCGAGCACCGGGAAGCCGTTGAAGGCGGTGTTGGCGGCCAGCACCAGGATCAGGCCGGTGACGGCCAGCACGACGTAGAAGAACGGGTGCGCCCAGGTGCCGCCGAAGACTGCGTCGGCCACCTGAGCGACCACGGTCTTCTGCTCGTAGCCGGCCGGGGCACCGGTGATCTGTTTCACCGGGTCCTCGGCGAAGTGCACCTTGGTGATGTTGGCCAGGGCCAGCATGCCCATCAGCATCGTCACCGACAGGACGCCCATGAGCAGCAGCGTCGTCGCGGCGTTGGTGCTCTTGGGTTTGCGGAACGCCGGCACGCCGTTGCTGATCGCCTCGACACCGGTGAGCGCGGCACAACCGGAGGAGAACGTCCGCAGGAGCAGGAACACCAGCGCGAGGCCCTCGAACGAACCTTCGGACTCGATGCCGAACCCGGAGCTTTCCGACTGCATCTCAGCGCCGGTGAAGTACCGGACCAGCCCGAACAGGGTCATGCCGACGATGGCCATCATGAAGGCGTACGTGGGGATGGCGAACAGCGAGCCCGACTCCCGTACGCCCCGCAGGTTCATGGCCATCAGCAGCAGGACGAGACCCACCGCGATGATCACCTTGTGCGAGGCCAGCGCCGGTACCGCCGAGGAGATGTTGGCCACGCCGGAGGAGATCGACACGGCCACGGTCAGCACGTAGTCGACCAGAAGCGCGGCGCCCACGGTCAGGCCCGCGGTGCCGCCGAGGTTCTTGGTCGCGACCTCGTAGTCACCGCCGCCGCTGGGGTAGGCGTGCACGTTCTGCCGGTAGGACGCCACGACCGTCAGCATGACGATGACGACGCAGAGACCGATCTTCCAGGAGAAGTGGTACGTCGCCAGACCTGCCATGGACAGGGTCAGCAGGATCTCGTCCGGGGCGTAGGCCACGGAGGACAGGGCGTCGGAGGCGAAAACGGGCAGCGCGATGCGCTTGGGCAGCAGAGTCTCGCCGAGTTTGTCACTGCGGAGCGCTCGGCCGACAAGAATGCGTTTGGATAGATCGGTCAGTCTTGACACGCAGGCGATGGTAGGCCCTGCGATTTACCGGGGTACGGCCGCCACCCCGTCGGGCCACGTGTAACGTCGTGCGCTGGTCGGCCGTCGGGACGACGGGGACCACCCGGCATACTCGGGAGCACACCGGATTACCCGGGAACACGCCGGAACACTCGGAGAACAACGACTCCACCGATTGCCGCGTGGATACGGGCGACCGATCAGGTACCACCCTGTTGCAACCGGCGGAGATTGTTTCCTCCGACCGGGTCACCAGGATTTTCGGCTGGGATCCGGAGCCCGCTGCGGCAGCCGCAGCGGGCAGAGCTTCCCCGGGTGGACACAGCATCAGCGGAAAGAAGCCGGAAGGACGGCCGTGCACATCGTCATCATGGGGTGCGGGCGCGTGGGATCCACGCTGGCCCAGACCCTGGAGGAACTGGGCCACTCGGTCGCCATCATCGACCAGGACACGGCGTCGTTCCGACGTCTGGGCCCGCATTTCTCCGGCCGCCGGATCACCGGGGTCGGATTCGACCAGAGCACCCTGCGCCAGGCGGGCATCGCGGAGGCCGGCGCCTTCGCGGCGGTGTCCAGCGGTGACAACTCCAACATCATCGCGGCCCGGGTGGCCCGCGAGACCTTCGGTGTGGAGAACGTCGTCGCCCGGATCTACGACCCGCGCCGGGCCGAGGTCTACCAGCGCCTCGGCATCCCCACGGTCGCCACCGTGCGGTGGACCGCGGACCAGATGCTTCGCCGGCTGCTGCCCAGCGGGGCCGAGCCGATGTGGCGGGACCCCAGTGGGACCGTGCAACTGGCCGAGGTCCACGTGAACCCGGCCTGGGTCGGACAGCGACTGTCCCGCCTGGAGGAGGCGTCCGGCGCGCGCGTGGCCTTCCTCACCCGGATGGGTGAGGGGATGCTGCCTTCCGCGGACTCCGTCCTGCAAGAAGGCGACCTGGTGCATGTGGCCATGCTCCAGGCGGATGTGGCCGCCGTCGAGGCGGCGTTCGAGAAGGCCCCGGAGGAGAACTGATGCGGGTCGCAATCGCGGGCGCCGGCCAGGTGGGACGGTCCATCGCCGCCGAGCTGCTGGAGAACGGGCACGAGATCCTGCTGATCGACAAGCAGGCCGCTGCCATCAAGGTGGAGAGCGTGCCGCAGGCCGAATGGCTGCTCGCGGACGCCTGTGAGATCGCGTCGCTCGACGAGGCCGCGCTGCAGCGCTGCAACGTCGTGATCGCCGCGACGGGTGACGACAAGGTCAACCTGGTGGTGTCGCTGCTCGCCAAGACTGAGTACGGCGTGCCGCGCACGGTGGCCCGGGTGAACAACCCGAAGAACGAGTGGCTGTTCAGCGAGGCGTGGGGCGTGGATGTGGCCGTGTCCACACCGAGGCTGATGTCCGCACTGGTCGAGGAGGCGGTGAGCGTCGGCGATCTGGTCCGGCTGCTGCGCTTCAGCCAGGGCGGCGCGAACCTCGTGGAGATGACCCTCCCGCAGGACGCCACGCTGGTCGGCACCCGGGTCGGGGACGTGGCCTGGCCGGAGGACACCGCGCTGGTCACGATCATCCGTGAGGGCCGGGTCCTGGTGCCGAGCAAGGACGACTCGCTCGAAGGCGGTGACGAGCTGCTGTTCGTGGCCGCGCCGGAGCGCGAGGAGGAGCTGGAAGAGCTCCTGTCACCACGCTGAAGAATTCAGTACGGATTTCATCCGGCAGGGCCCCGCACAGTGTCGTTGACGACATTCTCCGGGGCCCTGTCCGCTTTCCGCCACTGTGCTCACGCCACTCACGGCACCGTGCTCACGCCACCGTGCTCACGCCACCATGGCCGCCATCAGCTCGTCGGCCTCCGCGCTGAACTCGATCACCCGGCGTTCGCCCTCGAACGGCTTGAGGCGCTCACGGAAGTCCTTGAGGAAGTCGGTGCACTGCTGGGAGCTGAGGCCGCTGGCGATGTGCAGCGCGTCGGTGGCCTTCTGGCAGGCCGCCTCCAGTTCGCGCTCCTCAAGGAAGGCAGCCGCCATGAAGGTGGTGTCCTGCGCGCAGCGCCGGGTGAAGCCGTCGGCCCGCTCCTTTATCGCTTCGTCCGCGAACTGGTGGGTCTCCTTGGGCTTGTTCAGGTCGCGGTTGCAGTGCGCGATCTCGTGGGCCATTTCGGACCGGTCGAAGTACCGGCACCAGACCGGGTCCTCCACACTGCCGGCCTGGTCGAGGTAGCGCTCGGCTGCGAGCAGCGCGCCCGCGCAGGCCTTCTCGTCGCCGACCGCCGCGTGCCCGCGGGCCTCCATGGCGAGCACGATCGCCATGCCCCGGGGGGTCAGCGCGCCGCGGGTGCCCTGCTGGGCGGCGCGGGCCAGTTGCACGGCCTCCCAGCCGTGGTTGAGGTAGCCCGCCTGGCAGGCCATGTTCGCCAGTACGTATGCGCCGTACGCCCGGTCGTCGGCGGCCTGGGACAGCCGCAGGGCCTGGATGTGGTAGCGCTGCGCGAGGGCGTGGCGGCCCGAGTCGAAGGACAGCCAGCCGGCGAGTTCGGTGAGCTCGGCGACGGCGCGGTAGAGCCTCCGGCCGACGTCCTCGCCGTAGCTGCCGCCCAGTTTCGCGCGGGCGACCCCGTGCAGGTGGTTGATCACCGTGTCGCGGAGTTCGCCGCCGCCCTGGGCGCGGTCGAGTCTGCGGAAGGCGAGCACGGTCTGGTTGATGCGTTCCACATCTGTGTCGCGCACTTTGCCGGGGCCTGTGTGGGACACGGGCTCCCGTTCGTCTTCTGCCCCCATGGCGGTCGACCAGAACAGCGCGGGCGTGGAGAACGCCGCTGCGCTGAACGTCGATCCGAGGAGGAAGTTTCGGCGGTTCATGTCTCTCCCCGACAGCTCGGCCACGGAACTTGTGATGTCTTTCGTGGTCCGGGCGACACTCAATCCGTCGAACGGGTCCGGCTCCGGGGGACGGTGGTCCTTCAGCCCCAGGTCGGTGACGGACAGTTCGCAGCCGAGTTTGCGGCCCAGGACCTCGACGAGGAGGTCGGGGATGGGCCACCGGGGTTGCGCGCCGTCCAGCCACCGGGCTACTGAGGTGTGACTGCACCCCAGATGCCAGCCGCGTCGTTCGGCCAACACGTTGATCCAGCGGGCGAGCTCCCGCCGGGACACCTGCGCTTCGTCGAGCAGTGCGCTCAGGTCACCGTTCCCAGCCACCGTCCCCGCCTCCGGACTCACCCCCGCTTTCGCGGAACGGGCCCATTCCCGCCCTTCACGTAACGCAAGGTCTAACAACGAAGGTAGGCACGCGGTTACGCCGATCGCGTGAAAAACCAGCTGGCATTCACATAACGACCAAAAATGAAACGGCGGCTCCGGCTGTGTTCAAAAAAACACTGCCGGATAACCGCCGTTGCCAGGTTTTTGGTTGTTTTGCGAGCCTTCAGGGCTCTCAGAGAGTTTCCGTCCGAGGCTCGCGTCCGGTTTTGACGTCCATCGGTTCCACTGTCGTCTCCGTGGTCACAGCACTGGCCGAACCAGCCTCCGGGGCATCCGTCGCGCCGTCCGCCGGATCGCCCTCCGCAGCCGCCTTCACCGGCGGCGGCGCCTTGGACAGCAGCAGCCAGGACAGGTAGATGGCCACCAGCCACGGCGGCACGCCGAGCGCGGCCTTGGCCACCCCGAGCGCGGTGAACTGGTCCGCCCAGTACAGCGGGAACATCACGACGATCCGCAGCACGAACATCGCGACCCAGATCCAGCTGGCCTTGGTGTAGGCGGCGAGCCGGGCCGGGTGCTTCCGCCATTCGAAGTTCTCGCCGAGGACCGGGCCCAGGAAGACGCCGAGCAACGGCCACTTGACGAGGATCGAGACGACGTACGCCACCGCGTAGCCGACCGAGAGCAGCATGCCGGTGAGGTAGAAGTTCTTCGCCTCGCCGGACTTGTACGCGACGAAGGCCGCGATGCCCACGCCGAGGAACCCGCCGATCGCGTGCTGCAGCGTCTCGCGGCGCAGCAGTCGCAGCACCGCTATGGCGGCGGCGAGCCCGACGGAGATCCACACGGAGGTGTTGAGCGACTTGGTGACCGTGTAGGCGACCAGGAACACCAGGCCGGGCACCGTCATGTCGATCATGCCGCGGAGGCCGCCGAAGGCGTCGATGATCGACGGGGCTCCGTCGCCGGACGCCGGGGTCCCGGTCGGCAGGAACCGACTGCGGGCCTTGGCGGGCTGGGGGTCTTCCAACTCCGGGGTCACGCTGATCCTCACTCCCGACCGGTCGGGCGCAGTTCGTAGCGGGGGTTGAACAGGACCGGGCGGCCCTGGGCTGTGGTGACCCGGCCGCGGGCGACCAGCTGCCGGCCCGGCTCGATCCCGGCGATCTTCCGCCGACCCAGCCAGACGACCGACACCGCGCCGCTGCCGTCGTACAGTTCCGCCTCGAGGGCGGGGACTCCGGCCCGGGGCCGGAAGGTAACTGTACGCAGTGTGCCACCCACAGTGACCAGCTCCCGCTCGACCACATCGGCGATCCGGGTGCACCCCAGCTGCTGGGCGTCCTGTTGCAGCTCCTCGGCGTGCAGTTCCTCATGCGTGGAAGCCCAGCGGCTGAACATCCGCTTCAGGCGACCCTGACCCCGCTCGACCCCGGCAGTACCACTCATACGAGCGAGGTTACCGGGTCGGCCCGCGGGACCGCCCGGGTGGAAGGCCCTGGAGCTCCACACCCGCTCAGAGCTCAGAACACCAGAGCCCGAAACCCAGAGCTCGAAACACCAGAGCTCAAAACCCAGAGCTCAAAACCCAGAGTTCAAAACCCAGAGTTCAAAACCCAAGGCCCGGACCCAAGGCCCGGAGCTCAGGCCTCGAAGCGGTATCCCATCCCCGGCTCCGTCAGCAGGTGCCTGGGGTGGGCCGCGTCGGTCTCCAGTTTGCGGCGCAGCTGGGCCATGTAGACCCGCAGGTAGTTGGTCTCGGTGGTGTACTGCGGGCCCCAGACCTCCTGGAGGAGCTGCCGCTGCCCGACCAGGCGCCCCGGGTTGCGGACCAACACTTCGAGGAGATGCCACTCGGTCGGGGTGAGCCGGATGTCGACGCCGTCGCGGGACGCCTTCTTCGCGGCCAGGTCCACGGTGAACGACGCGGTCACGACCACGGCCAGTTCGTCGGCGGGCGCGGCCCGGCGGACCGCCGCCCGGAGCCGGGCGAGGAGCTCGTCCATGCCGAACGGCTTGGTCACGTAGTCGTCGGCTCCCGCGTCGAGCGCGGCGACCTTCTCCTGGGAGGCCTGCCGGGCGGAGAGGACGATTATCGGCACCTTGGTCCAGCCGCGCAGGCCCTTGATCACCTCGACGCCGTCGATGTCGGGCAGGCCGAGGTCGAGGAGTACCGCGTCGGGGTGGGTGTCGGCGGCGAGCTGGAGTGCGGTGGCTCCGTCGTACGCGGTCTCCACTTCGTATTTGCGCGCTTTGAGGTTGATGGCGAGCGCGCGGACGATCTGCGGTTCGTCGTCCACGACCAGGACCCTGGTCATATGAGTGTTCCTTCTGTGGGTTCCGTGTGGACTGGGGACTGGGCTGGAAACTGGACTGGGGACTGATCCGGAAGATCGGCCGGGGACCGCCCGGTCTGCAGGCTCAGGACCATCGTGAGCCCCCCGCCGGGTGTGTCCTCCGCGGTCAGCGTGCCGCCCACGGCCTCGGCGAAGCCGCGGGCCACCGCGAGTCCGAGTCCGACGCCGTTGCCCGCGGGTGCGTCGCCGAGCCGCTGGAAGGCCTCGAAGATCTGCTCCTTGGCCTCGTCGGGCACGCCGGGGCCGCGGTCGGCCACCCGGAGTTCGACGCGGTCGAGGACGGCCCCCGCCGACACGTGGACCCGGCGGCCCGCCGGGGAGTACTTGACCGCGTTCTCCACGATGTTGGCCACCGTACGTTCGAGGAGCCCGGCGTCGGCCAGCACGGTCGGGGTGGTCTCGGGGATGTCCAGGACCACGGAGTCGGGCGGCACTCCGGCCAGCGCTCCGGGGACCACCTCGTCGAGGGAGATCTCCTCGACGATCGGGACGACGGTGCCGGTCTGGAGCCGGCTGAGGTCGAGCAGGTTGCCGATGAGGGCGTCGAGCCGGTCCGCGCCGCCCTCGATCGATTCGAGCAGTTCGGCCTGGTCCTCGTCGGAGAACTCCACGTCGTCCGCGCGCAGGCTGGAGACGCTCGCCTTGATCGTCGCCAGCGGTGTCCGCAGGTCGTGGGACACGGCCGCGAGCAGTGCCGTACGGATCTTGTCGCCTTCGGCGAGGCGCCGGGCCTGCGCGGCTTCGGCGACGAGTTTGCGCCGTTCGAGGACCACCGCCGCCTGGGCGGCGAAGGCCGCCAGCACCCGCCGGTCGGCGGCCGGGAGTACGCGTCCGCTCAGCGCGAGCGCGAGGTTCTCGGACACGGGGACGTCCACATCACCGTCTTCCGGCCTAGTCACCGGATCGTCCCCCGTACTCCCGACGCACGTCCACGGGCCGCGGCCTCCAGTGCGTTCCAGGAGCGCCACCGACGACATGCCGAAGGTCTCCCGGACCCGCTCAAGAAGCGCGGGCAGTGCCTGCTCGCCGCGCAGCACGCTCCCGGCCAGGAAGCTCAGTGTCTCGGCTTCGGCCTGGCTGCGGGCGGCCTGGCGGGTGCGCCGGGCCCCGAGGTCGACCGCCGAGGCGACTGCGATCGCGACGAACAGGAACACGCCGAGCGCGAGCATGTTCGCCGGGTCGGAGATCGTGAACGTGTGGGTCGGCGGGGTGAAGTAATAGTTGAGCAGCAGCGACGCGACGACGGCGGTGACGGACGAGGCGATCAGCCCGCCGAGCAGCGCGACGGCCACCGTCAGGGTCAGGAACGACAGGATCTCGGTGGGCAGGTCGTGCGAGTCGCGGGTGGCGGTGAGCAGGACGGTCATGGCGGCCGGGCCGACGACGGTGAGCGCCCAGGAGACGATCCGGCGTCTGCGGCCGACGGCGGACCCCGGGGGCCGCCAGGCGCGGCCTACGCCCGCCTGCTCGTGCGTGACGATGTGCGTGTCGATGTCGTCCCCGGACAGCGCCGCGACGGTCGCGCCGACGCCGGGGCCGAAGAGGTACTGCCAGGCCTTGCGGCGGGACGACCCGAGGACCACCTGGGTGGCGTTGGCGCCGCGCGCGAAGTCGAGCAGGGCCCGGGGGACGTCGTCGCCGATGACGGAGTGGTAGGTGCCGTCCAGGGATTCGGCCAGGGCCCGCTGTTTGGCCAGCGCGGCCGGGTCGGCGCCGGTGAGGCCGTCGCTGGAGGCGATGTGGACGGCCATCAGCTTCCCGCCTGAGCCGCGGGTGGCGATCCGGGCGGCCCGCCGGATCAGGGTCTCCCCCTCGGGCCCGCCGGTGAGGCCGACCACGATCCGTTCGCGGGCCGGCCAGGTGGCCCGGATGTCGTGCTCGTGCCGGTAGTCCTGGAGGTATTCGTCGACCCGGTCGGCGACCCACAGCAGCGCCAGCTCGCGCAGCGCGGTCAGGTTGCCGGGCCGGAAGTAGTGCGACAGTGCCGCGTCGACTTTCTCCGGCGCGTAGATGTTGCCGTGTGCCATCCGGCGGCGCAGCGCCTGCGGCGACATGTCGACAAGCTCGATCTGCTCCGCGCGGCGGACGACCGCGTCGGGCACGGTCTCGCGCTGCGGGACCCCGGTTATCGACTCGACGACGTCGTTGAGTGATTCCAGGTGCTGCACGTTGACCGTGGATATGACGTCGATGCCCGCGTCGAGGAGTTCCTCGACGTCCTGCCAGCGCTTGGCGTTGCGGGAGCCGGGGACGTTGGTGTGGGCGAGCTCGTCTATCAGCGCGATGCGGGGCTTGCGGGCGATGACCGCGTCGGTGTCGAGTTCGGTGAAGTACGCGCCTTTGTATTCGACGCTGCGGCGCGGGACGACTTCGAGGCCGTCCAGGACTTCTTCCGTACGGGCTCTGCCGTGGCATTCGACGAAGCCGACCACGATGTCTGTGCCGCGCTCGGCGCGGCGGCGGGCCTCGCCGAGCATGGCGTAGGTCTTGCCGACGCCGGGTGCCGCGCCGAGGTAGATACGTAGTCTGCCGCGTGCCATGGGGCTCATTCTCTAGGATCCAACTGCGTCGATCATGTACAAAATCCCTTTAATGATCTCTGTAGGGGCATTTTGCACATGACCGACGCGGCAGACTCAGCCGGACTGCTTGGCCAGGGCCGCATTCAGTTCGAGCACGTTGACCCGCTTCTCCCCGAGGAAGCCGATCACCGGCGACTGGACGTGGTCCTCCACCAGTCTGCGCACCTTCGCCGGGTCCAGGTGCCGGGCCTCGGCCACCCGTGCGGCCTGGAGCCTGGCGTACGCAGGTGAGACGTGCGGGTCGAGGCCCGAGGCCGACGCTGTGACGGCGTCCACCGGAACAGCCGTTTCGGGTACGGCGTTGAACTGCGCGACCTGGCTCTTCCTGGACTTGATCGAAGCGACCAGGTCGGCGTTCTCCGGACCGAGGTTGGAAGCACCGGACGCCAGCGGGTCGTACGAGCCCGCCGAAGGGCGCGGCTGGAACCACTTGGGGTCGGGTGCGGTGGACACGCCCGCGGCCTGCTCTGAGGTCAGCGGTACCCCGCCGGCGATGTAGGTGTACGAGGTGCCGTCCTCACCCGCGAGGACTTCCTTACCCTCGCCGTCGAAGAGCACCGGGGTGCCCTTGGCGTCGAGGAGGTCGAACGACTGGCCGAGGAGCGAGGATCCGACCTCCTTGCCCTTCGCGGTGACCTTGGAGCCGTCGGCCTTGTCGGGGAAGACGGCCTGGGCGATGCCGGTCATGAGCAGCGGGTAGGCGATGCCGAGGATCACGGTCAGGACGAGGAAGCCGCGCAGGGCCGCGCCGAAGACGCGGAGCCGGGTGCCAGCGGTGGTGGACATATCAGCCGATCCCAGGGATGAGCGAGACGAGCAGGTCGATGATCTTGATGCCGAGGAACGGGGCGACCAGGCCGCCGAGCCCGTACACCAGGAGGTTGCGGGAGAGCATCTTGTCGGCGGACATCGGCCGGTAGCGCACGCCGCGCAGGGCCAGCGGGATGAGCACCACGATGATCAGCGCGTTGAAGATGACCGCCGAGACGATCGCCGACTCGGGGGTGGCCAGCCGCATGATGTTGAGGGTGTCCAGTCCCCCGAGTCCGCTGATACCGGCGAACATCGCGGGGATGATCGCGAAGTACTTGGCGACGTCGTTCGCGATCGAGAACGTTGTCAGCGCGCCGCGGGTGATCAGCAGTTGCTTGCCGATCTCCACGATCTCGATGAGCTTGGTGGGGTCGGAGTCCAAGTCCACCATGTTCCCGGCCTCTTTGGCGGCCGAGGTTCCGGTGTTCATGGCCACGCCGACGTCAGCCTGGGCCAGCGCGGGGGCGTCGTTCGTGCCGTCGCCGGTCATCGCGACGAGCTTGCCGCCGGCCTGTTCGCGCTTGATCAGCGCCATCTTGTCCTCGGGCGTCGCCTCCGCGAGGAAGTCGTCCACTCCGGCCTCGTCCGCGATCGCCTTGGCGGTGAGCGGGTTGTCGCCGGTGATCATGATGGTCTTGATGCCCATGCGGCGCAGTTCGTCGAAGCGGGCCCGCATGCCGTCCTTGACGACGTCCTTGAGGTGGATCACGCCGACGACGCGGGCGCCTTCGGCGTCCTCCACCGCGACCAGGAGCGGGGTGCCGCCGGCACCGGAGATCGCCTCGACCGTTTCGGCCGTACGGGTGGGCACGTGGCCGCCGCGCTGCTCGACCCAGGTGATGACTGAGGCGGTGGCGCCCTTGCGGACCTTGCGGCCGTCCACGTCGACGCCGCTCATACGGGTCTGTGCGGTGAAGGTGATCCACTCGGCGTGGAGCAGCTCGCCCTCGTGCCGCTCCCGCAGGCCGTACCGCTCCTTGGCCAGGACCACGATGGACCGGCCTTCGGGCGTCTCGTCGGCCAGCGAGGAAAGCTGGGCCGCGTCGGCCAGTTCGGCCTCCGAGGCGTCACCTACGGGTACGAACTCCGAGGCCTGCCGGTTTCCGTACGTAATGGTGCCGGTCTTGTCGAGCAGCAGCGTGGACACGTCGCCCGCCGCTTCGACCGCGCGGCCCGACATGGCCAGGACGTTGCGCTGCACCAGCCGGTCCATGCCGGCGATGCCGATCGCCGACAGGAGCGCGCCGATCGTGGTGGGGATCAGGCAGATGAGCAGCGCGACCAGGACGATCATCGGCTGTTCGGCGTTGTTGTAGACCGCCATCGGCTGAAGTGTGACGACCGCGAACAGGAAGACGATCGTGAGCGCGGAGAGCAGGATGTTCAGCGCGATCTCGTTCGGCGTCTTCTGCCGGGCCGCGCCTTCGACGAGGGCGATCATCCGGTCGATGAAGGTCTCGCCGGGCTTGGTGGTGATCTGCACGACGATCCGGTCGGACAGCACCTTGGTGCCGCCGGTGACAGCCGAGCGGTCGCCGCCGGACTCCCGGATCACGGGGGCGGACTCGCCGGTGATCGCCGACTCGTCGACCGAGGCGACGCCTTCGACCACATCGCCGTCGCCGGGGATGATGTCCCCGGCCTCGCACACGACACGGTCGCCGATGCGCAGTTCCGTACCGGAGACTTCCTCCTCGCCGGTCGCGGTGAGGCGGCGGGCGACGGTGTCGGTCTTGGCCCTGCGCAGCGATTCGGCCTGGGCCTTGCCGCGGCCTTCGGCCACCGCTTCGGCCAGGTTGGCGAAGACGACGGTGAGCCACAGCCAGACGGTGACCACCCAGGCGAAGACGCTCGGGTCCTTGCAGGCGATGACGGTGGTGAGGACCGAGCCGATCTCGACCACGAACATGACCGGCGACTTGACCATGACGCGCGGGTCCATCTTGCGGACCGCGTCGGGCAGCGACCTGATCAGTTGGCGGGGTTCGAACAGTCCGGCGCCGACCCGGGAGGGTTCTTGTTCTGTTACCGGTCCGGCTTCAAGGGTGGTGGTCATCGGGCGCTCCGCGACGGGGGGTTTCATCTGGGACGGTGCACGGTTCATGACAGACCCTCAGCGAGCGGTCCGAGCGCGAGCGCCGGGAAGTAGGTGAGTCCGGTGATGATGAGGATCACGCCGATGAGCGTGCCGACGAACAGCGGCCGGTAGGTCTTCAGCGTTCCCGCCGTCTGTGGGACGGGGCTCTGTTCGGCCAGGCGTCCGGCCAGGGCGAGCACCAGGGTGATGGTGATGAACCGTCCGATGAGCATCGCGAAGCCGATGGCGACGTTGTAGAACTCGGTGTTCGCGCTCAGTCCGGCGAAGGCGCTGCCGTTGTTGTTGGCGCCGGAGGTGAAGGCGTAGAGGACTTCGCTCATGCCGTGCGGTGAGTCCGCGTTGAGGATCGAGGCACGTTGGCCGGGCATCGCGAGGGCGATGCCGGTGAAGGTGAGGATCGTGGCGGGGACGACGAGGATGTACAGCGCGACGATCTTCATCTCCGCGGCGCCGATCTTCTTGCCGAGGTATTCGGGCGTACGGCCGACCATCAGTCCGGCGATGAACACCGCCATGACCGCCATGATCAACATGCCGTAGAGGCCGGATCCGGTGCCGCCCGGGGCGATCTCGCCGAGCATCATGCCGACGAGCGTGATGCCGCCGCCGAGCCCGGTGAAGGACGAGTGGAAGGAGTTGACCGCACCGGTCGACGTCATCGTGGTGGACACCGCGAAGACCGAGGAGCCGGGGATGCCGAACCTCTGTTCCTTGCCCTCCATCGCGCCACCGGCCAGTTCCGGCGCGGTGCCGTGGCCGTTGGCCTCGCTCCACCACATCAGCAGGACGGCGGCGAACCAGATGGTCGCCATCACGGCGAGGATCGCGTACCCCTGCTTGACCGACCCGACCATCCTGCCGAAGGTGCGCGGCAGCGACATCGGGATGATCAGGATCAGGAAGATCTCGAACAGGTTGCTGACCGCGTTCGGGTTCTCGAAGGGGTGCGAGGAGTTGGCGTTGTAGAACCCGCCGCCGTTGGTGCCGAGTTCCTTGATGACCTCCTGCGAGGCCACCGGGCCGCCGGTGATCGTCTGGGTGCCGCCGGAGAGGGTGTTCACCGTGTGCGGGTCGGCCAGGTTCTGGATGGTGCCGTTCGCGACCAGCACGATCGTGCCGATCACCGCGATCGGCAGCAGGATCCGGAAGCAGCCGCGGACCAGGTCGACCCAGAAGTTGCCCAGTTCGCCGGTCCTGGACCGGGCGAACCCGCGGACCAGCGCGATGGCGACGGCCATGCCGACGGCTGCGGAGACGAAGTTCTGTACGGTCAGCCCGGCCATCTGCGCGGTGTGGCCCAGGGCCGTCTCACCGGAGTAGGACTGCCAGTTGGTGTTCGCGGTGAAGGACGCGGCGGTGTTGAACGCCTGGTCGGCCTTCATGCCGGGCATGCCGAGGCTGAACGGCAGGTGGTCCTGGAGCCGCAGGATCCCGTACAGGCCCAGCATCGAGAACAGCGAGAACGCCAGGATGCTGCGCAGGTAGATGCCCCAGCGCTGCTGGTTGTCCGGGTCGGCCCCGATCGCCTTGTAGGTCCAGCGCTCCACCCGCAGGTGCTTGGGGCTGGAGTAGACGCGGGCCATGTAGTCGCCGAACGGGACGTGCACCGCGGCGAGCAGGGCTATGAGGAGGGTGAGCTGGAGGGCCCCCGCCAGGGTGGAGGACATCAGAACTTCTCCGGGAAGATCAGGGCGAACACCAGGTAGCCCAGCAGGGCCACGGCGACACACAGACCGGCGATCATTTCGGCGCTCACAGTCGCGAGACCCCCTTGGCGAGGGCCGCTACTACGGCGAAGAACGCGACCGTGACGGTCACGAAGAGAAGATCAGCCATGGCGCGGGATTGCTCCTTGAAACCGGACGGGCCCTTGCGGTCCGTCGCAGGCTCATTGATAGCAACGTCAAAACGGACAAAATTCGCAAAACTGGTTCCGTTATCGCGCCCCTGACACTGCGGGTCGGCATCTTGACGCCGTCTTGACGCAGGGTGGCGCCGAACCTCCCCTACAGGGCTCCGACCAGCGGGAACGTTGCCTCTGACGCTCTTTATGCCGGAGCGGATAACGGCGTAGGGAACGACCCGCGCGAGTGGCTTCCCGCCACGTGGCGACCCGTACGCCCGTCTTGGAAACGCAAAGGCCCGGGGCCACCTGCGAACAGGTGGCCCCGGGCTCTGTATCTTCTGCTGCCTTCTACTGCACGCGCTAGCGGAGCTCGGAGATCTCCGGGCCGCGCGACATGAGGCTTATGTCGCCCCCGAAGCGGCTCTGCTCGGTCGGCTGGGAAGCCCCGCCCGGCTCGGGCAGGACAGCGCCCGCGGCGGAGTCCAACTGCGCGTTCTCCGGCAGCTTCAGCAGGACCGGCTCGCGGGGGGCCATCGGGTCGTTGCCCCGGATGACCACGGTCTCCCGGAACACCTCCTCCAGGACCGGCCCGGCGGACGGCTCGACCGCGGCGCGTCCGGAGATCACACCGCGCAGGAACCAGCGGGGACCGTCACAGCCGACGAAGCGCACCAGCTGAGCGCCCGTCGTGCCGTCCGGCAGCTGCACCGGGACCTGCGAACGCAGCTCCCAGCCGAGGTTGCCCTCCTGCTCGTCGACGATGCCGCCCTGCGCCGTGATGCCGGCGCCGATCTCCTTGCGGATCTCGTGCCACAGGCCCTCGCGGCGCGGCGCGGCGAACGCCTGGAGCTGCACGGCGCTGTCCCCGATGATCACGGTGGCGGCGACGATCTGCTCGCCCGCGACCTCGACCCGCAGTTCCATCCCCTCGACGGCCGGGATCATCAGGCCACCGAGATCGACCCGTCCCTCGGCCGGGTCCTCCAGCTCGGAGGGGTCCCACGGCCCGTCGGGGCGGGGCGCCGGCGGAAGCACACGGTGGACGTCGTCGTCTACGGCGTCCTCGTCCCCGTCCGCGGCCACTTCGGCGGTGTCGAGGTCAGTGGTGACCTCCTCCACCGCCTCGGCGGAGTCCTCTTTGCGTCGACGACGTCCGAACACGTCACTTTCCTTCCCGGTCGGCGGCCGTCGCTCGCGGGTTTCTCCCCGCGCGGCCTACCCCCATCATCGGTCCTGCCAGTGCTGACGCACTACTACCTGTTCCGCTACCTGTTCCGGTCAACCGATACCAGCCCCGGCTGCGTGCCCGCCGGTCGACCCGAATCCGCCTTCGCCCCGGTCTGAACCCGGAAGTACGCCGACCTCGTGGAAACGTGCCCGTTCCACCTTCTGGACGACCAGCTGGGCGACCCGGTCGCCGCGGCTGAACGTGACATTGTTGCGCGGATCGAGGTTCACCACGATGACCCGGATCTCGCCACGGTATCCCGCGTCGATGGTCCCCGGGGCGTTCACCAGTGCGATTCCGTAGCGGGCCGCCAGCCCGGAGCGCGGGTGCACGAACGCGGCGTAGCCGTCGGGGAGCGCGATGGCGATCCCCGTGGGCACCACCGCGCGCTCGCCTGGGGCGAGTTCGACGTCCACCGTCGTACGCAGATCGGCCCCCGCGTCACCGGGCAGCGCGTACGCCGGGAGGTCGATCCCGTCGTCCAGGCGCTGGATCAGCACGTCGACGGGGTCGTTGACAGGGTCGGAGCCCACAGATCCACCTCGGAATATTCGGCTGCGGGCCCTGCGGCACATGGTTCGCCGCAGCCGGGGCCCGCGCCCGGAGAGCCTACCGGCGCGGCGACCCGGGAGGGCGCTGCCCGGATCTTCAGCGCCCTCCCGGCACCGGCACAGGTTGGTGGTGCGGCGACCCGTACGACTACGGTCGGTGCCGACCGGAAGCTCCACCACCGCACCAAGGAACGGGACCCCGTATGACCAAGAGCGTGGTCGTCACCGGAGCTACCAGCGGGATCGGCCTGTCCACCGTCCTCGAGCTCGCGGGGGCCGGTTTCGACGTGATCGGTACGGCCCGCGACGCGGACAAGGCCGAGCGGCTGCGCGACGCCGCCGAACGCGCCGACGTGGGGGTCCGCACCGTCCTGCTCGACGTCACCGACCAGACCTCCACGGTGCGCGCGTTCACCGAGATCGCCACGATGACCGGCGGCGGCCCGTGGGCGGTGGTGAACAACGCCGGATACGCCCAGCCCGGAGCCATCGAGGACGTGGACGACGACCAGGTGCGCGCCCAGCTGGAGACCAACCTGATCGCCCCCGCCCGGATCGCCCGCCTGGTGCTGCCGCAGATGCGTGAGCGGCGCAGCGGCCGGATCGTCAACATCTCGTCGATCTCAGGGCGGGTGTCCGCCCCGTTCCTCGGCTGGTACTGCGCGAGCAAGCAGGGTCTTGAGGCGATGACCGACGCGCTGCGCATCGAGACGGCGCAGTTCGGGGTGAAGGTGGTGCTGATCGAGCCGGGCAGTTTCGGCACGAACATCTGGGAGTCGAGCGCCGACCGGCTGCCGCCGCGTAAGACGTCGGCGTACAGCGATTCGTACGACGTGGCCGACGAGATCCTGGGGCGGGCCAAGGACCTGCCCGATCCGGCGCCGGTGGCCAAGGCGGTGCGGCTGGCTCTGACGGTGCCGCGGCCGCGGGCGCGTTATCTCGTGGGGAACGACGCGAAGACGGGTGCGGTGCTCGATTCGCTCGCGCCGACGACGGTGTCTGACTACGCGAAGGCGGTGGCGACCGGGGTGCGGAACCCGCCGGAGCGGGTGGGTCGGATTCTGGACACGCTGAGCCGCCGGCGGCGGGTGCGCTGACCCGGGTGCCGCGGCGACGGGGCGGCCCAGCCGGTCGGCCTGCTGCGCCGGGCAACAAATAGGCTGCCCCCATGCAGGCATACAGCGAGCGACTCAGTGTCCCCGGTTCCTGGTGGGCCCTCGCCCTTCTCATGGGGGCCTCCTTCGGGCTCGTGGCCCTGGGCTTCGGCCCGGTGGCGGCGGTGCTCTCCGCCGCAGCGGGGGCGGCGCTCACCGGTGCCGCCCTGATCGCGTACGGCAGACAACGGCTCACCGTGTCCGGCACGGAACTGACCGCGGGCCGGGCCCGGATCCCGCTGAGTGCCCTGGGCGAGGCCCGCGTGCTGGACCAGGAGGAAGCGCGGGCCCTGCGGATGGAGCGCTCCGACGTGCGGGCGTTCATGCTCCTGCGCAGCTACGTGAAGACGGCGGTGAAGATCGAGGTCGTCGATCCGGCCGACCCCACGCCGTACCTCTACATCTCGTCGCGGCGTCCGGCGCAGCTGGCCGGGATCCTCGACGCGGTCCAGCGCAACGCGCGCGTCTGAGACCGGGAAGCCAGCCGTGCAGTCCCCGGGCAGCCCGCCGGGCAACTCCCGAACACCCCGGGCAGCACGCGGGAACCCCCTGAAACGCCAAGAACGTCCGCCGTGTACCTGGCGGACGTTCTCTGTTTTCGCGGGCACTGTGCGTGCCACCGATGACCGTTACGGGTCGGGCGTGCTGCTGTTCCTACTGCTCAGGAGCAGTCGCGGCAGGTGAACTGCCCGTCCTTCTCCTTGGCCAGCTGGCTGCGGTGGTGCACCAGGAAGCAGGACGAGCAGGTGAACTCGTCGGCCTGGCGCGGCAGCACGCGGACGGACAGCTCCTCGTTGGAGAGGTCCGCTCCGGGCAGCTCCAAGGATTCGTTGGCGTCGAACTCGTCGATCTCGACGGCTCCGGCGGACTTGTCGACGCGGCGGGCCTTCAGTTCCTCAAGGCTGTCCTCGCTGAGGTCATCATCGGTTTTGCGCGGGGTGTCGTAGTCGGTGGCCATGTTGCTCCCCCTCCGGGTAGATCTGCCAATCGGTGTATCAGTTCAGTGGGTCGCGTTGAACGCTGTCCTCAGCGCACGTAACGCTTCGGAGGCCGAAGTTGTGCCCGAC
This sequence comes from Kitasatospora sp. UYEF31, assembly GCF_057291755.1. Classification (NCBI taxonomy): domain Bacteria; kingdom Bacillati; phylum Actinomycetota; class Actinomycetes; order Kitasatosporales; family Streptomycetaceae; genus Kitasatospora; species Kitasatospora sp. UYEF31. Next base: position 13,119 of record NZ_JBXAWK010000024.1, on the reverse strand, counting down.
CTGAAGCGGAAATTTTGCCGCACATCAAGGCGTGTTACTCAATCGACATCCAATCGAGCCCCGAAAGGGTGACCGAATCCGGTTTCTGCCCCGCGTTGGGCGGCTTCATGCTGCACGCAGTGGGGCTCTTTCTCACCGGAGGTCCGATCTCGGGCCTCGTACATACGGTGACAACATCGTCGCTCGGCGAGGTGTCGGGCGACACTATAGCGCCATAAAGGCGTCCATATTCCGACAGAAGCCGTGGCACCGTCGAGTTGATCTTCCAGCGGTTCGCCGCGCCCCCTCCCCCAGGCGGGGCCGGCCCCCCGGGGGCGGCGGCCGACGGGAGTGTATCCGCCACGTAGATCGTTGATCAGCGGGGGCCCACGGGGGGAACCGGCCCCGGCCAAGGGTCGGGGGTCGGGTACGGAATGCGCGCGCGACGCGCCGGGTGACCGGGCGGGAGTGTGGCGGACACGGTGCCGCGACCGGCCCGGACGTGACTGTCGGCATACCGACTTGACGTTTGGTCATGGCGCGTTCTCCGCAGGAGAGTTGTGAAATATCACATGTTCGGAGGAGTGCGGTGCGCGAACTGCGCAACGGCGACCGCGGCGTCCGCTACCGGGTGGAGGTCGACGGGGCCGCCGCCGACTGGGCCGGCGGTCTGACCGGCGTACGGGTCGTCTCGTACGACCCGGCAGGCACCCTGGTGGAGCTGACGGACGGCACCGACGAGCAGGCGTTGCTCGACGTCGCGTTCGCCGGGCCGCAGCAGCAGCGCTTCGAGCAGGTGGTGACGGCCCCCGCGCTCGCACTGGGCGTCAAGGTGCGGGTGATGCCCGCCGGGAAGATCCTCGGCATCGGGCTGCTCGGGCTCCTGCAGATGCTCCTGACGGCCGCGGTGGGCCTGATCTCCGTCCAGCCGACGGGCACGGCGTCACCGGACGGCTCGATGGTCTACCCGGCCGTCCTGGTGGTGCTGTGGTTCGTCCTGGGCTACGGCTTCTACGCCTGCGTGTTCGCGATCGCCGCGGCCCGGGTCTCCCGGCAGGAGGACCCGCAGAACGTCCTCGGCCCGGCCACGAGCCTGCTGGTGGGCAGCTCTGTCCTGGTGTTCGCCGTCGGGCTGAGGAGCGGGAACTCCGCGGGTGAGGCGCTGGCGTACATCCCGCCGTTCTCCGCGATGCTCCAGCCGGTCCTGACCGCCGGCGGCGACATGCCACTGCGGGGCAATCTGGTCGCGGTGCTGCTGACCCTGGCGTCGATCGCCGTCATGGTGGGCGTCGCAGGCCGGACCTAGGAGGGTGCGGTACTCAAGATGGGCGGCAAGATGGGCGGCAAGGTGTCCCTGAAAGACGCTTGGAAGTCCAAAGCCTGCGCTCTTGTACGGATGAGGGGCCCGACTGCACGTCGCAGTCGGGCCCCTCATCCGTACGAAAAGATTGTTCAGCGACCGCGCGCCGCCTGGCGGGCCAGGTACTTCGCCTGGGTCTCGTCGAAGCGCTTGGCCTGGCTCTCGATCTCGATGAGGAACGCGGCCAGCTGCTCGCGGGCCAGTTCACCCTCGGGGCCCAGGTCGGTGCGCTCCATGACCTTGAGGTTGCGCAGCACCGGCATGATCACCTCGTCGAGGTGGATGCGCAGGTTGTAGACGTTCCCCACAGCCATCTTCACCGCGGCGCGCTCGAAGCCGGAGATTCCGTGGCCGGGCATCCGGAAGTCGGTGACCATGTCGGTGACCGCCCGCATCGCCGCGTCAGGCGCCAGCTGGAACGACTCCTTGAGCAGGTTGCGGTAGAAGACCATGTGCAGGTTCTCGTCGGTGGCGACCCGGGCGAGCAACTGCTCGGCGAGCGGGTCGCCGCACACGCGGCCGGAGTTGCGGTGCGAGACGCGGGTGGCCAGCTCCTGGAACGTCACGTACGCCACGATGTGGAGCGGGTTCGACATGTCGCCCTGGTAGCCGGCCTCCATGTGCTCCATGCGGGAGCGCTCCAGCATCACCGGGTCGACGGCGCGGGCGGCCATCAGGTAGTCGCGGATGACGATCGCGTGGCGGCCCTCCTCCGCGGTCCAGCGGTGCACCCAGGTGCCCCAGGCCCCGTCGCGGCCGAACATGTTCGCGATCTCGAAGTGGTAGCTGGGGAGGTTGTCCTCGGTCAGCAGGTTCAGCGTCAGCGAGACGCGGCCGACCTCGGTGAGCGAGGACTGCTCCACGTTCCAGGCCTCACCGCCCGCCAGGACACCGTCGAAGTCGCGGCCCAGGCTGTAGGGGACGTACTGGTGCGGGAACCACTCCTTGGCCAGCGACAGGTGGCGGTCGAGCTCGCGGCCGACGACCGGCTCCAAGTCGCGCAGGAGGTCGATCCCGGTGGGCGCGGATGCGATGAGGGTCACGAGGTCTCCAGTGTGCGGGGTGAGGGCCGGACGGGGCCCGGTCGGGCCCCTTACGGTGTCGTAACTTACGACACCGTAAGTTGAGCTCTGCCCTTTCGGCAAATGTCCAGGCACACCGCGTGCTGTGACGACAGTCACGCGCCCGCCGGGAACGCCGGAAGGGACCACCGCACGGCAGTCCCTTCCCGTTGTACGTATTCAGCCAGGCCGTGCCGGATCAGGTCAGGCCGTAGGCGCGGAGGCCGGGAGGCCGATCCGCATGATCAGTCCGCCCTCGGCCCGCGGCTCGACCTCGATCCAGCCGTCGTGGGCGCGGACCACCGAGCGCACGATGGACAGCCCGAGCCCGACGCCCTTGTCCGACGCGGTGCGTTCGGTGCGCAGCCGCCGGAACGGCTCGAACATGTTGTCCACTTCGTACGCCGGGACGATCGGCCCCGTGTTGGACACGGTCAGCAGCACGGTGCCGTTGGCGCTCGCGGTCCCGACCTCCACCCAGCCGTCGGGCGCGTTGTACCGGACGGCGTTCTGGACGAGGTTGAGTGCGACGCGTTCGAGCAGCACACCGTTTCCGGCGACCACCGCCGGGGCGATGTTGTCCCGCAGGACGACTTGCTTGTCCGCGGCCTCGGCGACCGTCTGGTCCATCGCGCGCCGGGCGACTTCGCCCACGTCGACCGGCTTGCGGTCGGTGAGTTCGTTGTCGCTGCGGGCTAGCAGGAGCAGCCCTTCGATGAGCCGTTCACTGCGTTCGTTGGTGGCCAGGAGCGTCTTGCCCAGCTGTTTGAGCTCCGGTGGCGCCTCAGGGTCGCCGAGGTGCACTTCGAGCAGGGTCCGGCTGATGGCCAGCGGCGTACGGAGTTCATGCGACGCGTTGGCCACGAATTTTCGTTGCGACTCGAACGACCGGTCGAGGCGGTCGAGCATGTCGTCGAACGTGTCGGCCAGTTCCTTGAGCTCGTCGTCCGGGCCGTCCAGGTCGATGCGCCGGTGCAGGTTGGAGGAGGCGACCTCACGTGCCGTCGCGGTGATCCGGCCCAGTGGGCGCAGCACCCGCCCGGACATGAGGTAGCCGAAGCCGAAGGCGATGACGGCGAGCAGCACCAGGGCGATCAGGGACTGCTGGAGCAGGGAGTTCAAGACGAGGTCGCGCTGCCGGTTCTGCAGGGAGTCCTGCCACCGCTGGGCCTGTTCGGGGGTCAGTTCGCGGTTGCCCGACATCAGCACGACGCCCGGACCGAGCTCGGGAAGGGTGAGCCGGCCTTCCTGCAGCCGTTGGCGGACCAGGAGGTAGACCGTGCTCAGGAGCAGCACCCCGGCGATGAGGAACATGCCGCCGTACAGCGCGGTCAGCCGCATCCGGATCGAGGGCCGCAGCCACTCGGGGCCGTAATAGCCGTGCCGGGACGTCGCTTCGGCTGATTCACGGCCCAGGACGAGACGCCGGGCGACCGGCGCTCTGACGGGAGGGGTGGGCCGCGGGGGGGCGCTGGGGCGGGGCGGCCGGCCGGGCCGCGGCGGGGTCGCGGCGGCGGCCGGGGCTGCGGTGCCCTTCTGGCCCGTGGTGCTCCCAGCGTCCGCGGTGTTCCCCGGGCCTGACGTGTTCCCCCGGTCTGCCGTGTTCCTCGGGTCTGCGGCGCTCATGCCGCCTCCTGCGGTCTCAGCCGGTAGCCGGCCCCCGGCACGGTGACGATGACCGGCGGTTCGCCGAGCTTGCGGCGCAGTGTCATAACGGTCACCCGTACGACGTTGGTGAAGGGGTCGGTGTGCTCGTCCCAGGCCTTCTCCAGAAGCTGTTCGGCGGAGACGGCCGCGCCTTCGGCGCGCATCAGCGTCTCGAGTACGGCGAACTCCTTGGGTGACAGGCTGACGTCGCGGCCGTCGCGGGTGACCTCGCGTTTGCTGGGGTCGAGGCGGATGCCCGCCTCTTCGAGCACGGGCGGCAGCGGCGAGACCGCGCGGCGGCCCAGCGCGCGGACGCGAGCGATCAGCTCGCTGAAGGCGAAGGGCTTGGGGAGGTAGTCGTCCGCGCCCAGTTCCAGGCCTTCGACCCGGTCGGACACGTCGGCGGCGGCGGTGAGCATCAGGATGCGGGTGGGCAGCCCTGTCGCGATGATCTCGCGGGCCACGTCGTCGCCGTGGACGAGCGGGAGGTCGCGGTCCAGGACGACGACGTCGTAGTCGTTGACGGCGATCCGCTCAAGGGCGGCGTCCCCGTCGTAGACGACGTCGACGGCCATCGTCTCCCGGCGGAGGCCGGTGGCGATGGCGTCGGCCAGGAGCTGCTCATCCTCGACGACGAGAACCCGCATGTTCCGGTCTTCCTCACTGCTGGTGGTGCGCGGTCTCCACCGGACGGGGCAGGCTCCACCCGTGCGGTGTTCCAGAGTTGGCCCGTCGGCCGCTGTCCTCGGTGGGCCTCAAGAAGCCGTTCCTCCCGCTGGCAGGAAATCACGCCTGGGGGACTGCGTCCGACGGTGCTGCCATCGTGCACCACGGGACGGTAAAGCCAGGTTAAGAGCGCGCCGTACAGGTCGGACAGTGCCGGAGCGCGTCAGCCGACACGAAAAAGGGAATCATCCTGCTACTGCTCCGTAAACGTCCGTGTTGTTTCGAAATGTTCACCGACAGGTCGCGACACGGTTGCGTTCCGTGGTTTCCGGGGCGTTGCACTTGGGGTAGACCGTCCGAAACCGCCGACGGCATAGCGACTTGGGGTACAGCGATATGGACGAGTTCACGGCCGGCGTACTCCGCCGCATACGAGACACCGAGACGGCCCTCAAGCTGGCTGTCGACAACGGCGACGACTTCCTCGCGGAGGTCGAACAGGCGGAGCTGGACGATCTGCGCCGCCTCGCCACAGAGCACGGCATCCAGGTGTTGAGCGACGCGGCGTAAGCCGTTCCGCCTGCTGACGCAGCGGCCGGGCGCAGCACCCGGACGCCGTGTGCGCTACGCGGCAAAGCGCGTCAGTGCCTCTTCGAGTTCCTTGTACGTTCCGGGCCCGGCGGCCAATGTCAGCACTGAGCCGTCGGCCTGCGGCAGGATGTCCGCGGCCAGTCCACCGGCCTCGCGGACGATGAGCATCCCGGCGGACTTGTCCCACGGGCTGAGCCCGCGTTCGTAGAACGCGTCGAGCCGGCCGCAGGCGACGTGGCACAGGTCCGCCGCCGCCGCGCCGAGGCGGCGGATGTCCCGGCCTTCGGCCAGGAGCTGCGCGACCGCGGCGGCCTGTCGTACGCGACGTTCCTGCACATAGGCGAACCCGGTGCCGATCAGCGCCTGGTCGAGGCCGGTGTCCTGGTTGACCGAGACCCGCACGCCGTTGCGGAACGCGCCGCCGCCGCGGACAGCGTGGAACACCTCGCCCAGGCTGGGGACCGCGACCGCGCCGGCGAGGGCCTCGCCGTCGAGTTCCGCGGAGACCGACACCGCCCAGCCCGGCAGGTCGTACAGGTAGTTCACCGTGCCGTCGACCGGGTCGATGATCCAGCGCACACCGGAGGTGCCGGGCTCCCCCGCGCCCTCCTCGCCGAGGAAGCCGTCGAGCGGGCGGTGCGAGCGGATGAGGTCGACGATCAGCTTCTCCGCGCGGGTGTCCATCTCGGTGACCACATCGACCGGGGACGACTTGGTCGCGGCGACCCGCAGATCGGCGGGGCGTTCGGAGACCAGCATCGAGCCTGCGGCGCGGGCGGCTTCGAGGGCCACCTCGAGGAGCCGGGACGTCAGGTCTTCTCGGTCGGTCCTGTTGTCGTCAAGGGTGCTCATTCCTTGATCCTCCCACCCCGGTCCGCCACAACCTCCTGGGTCAGCGCCGCCCCGCGCGGCGCGGGTGCCGCCGCTGCCGCGCCGGGCCGCAGGGAGCGGGGGTCCGGACAGCACCCGGGGCGGCACACGTCCCAGGCAGCGCCGGGGTCCACGGGCGCACAGCGCAGTGACTGCTCCCCCCGTACGGCCGCCGCCCTTTCGAGGACCAGCTCGGTCACGGCCGCCGCGAACCGGGGGTCGTCACCGGTGGTGGCCGCGCGGGTGAGGGTGATGCCCAGGTCGGCAGCGGTCCGTACGGCCTCGACATCGAGGTCGAACACGACCTCCATGTGGTCGGACACAAAACCGATGGGCACCAGGACCACGGCCTGCTCGCCCTTGTCCTTGAGGGCGGCCAGGTGGTCGTTGACGTCGGGTTCCAGCCACGGGACCTGCGGCGGGCCGCTGCGGGACTGGTAAACGAGGTCGTACGGGTGTTCCCGCCCGGTCTGCGCGGCCACCCCTTCGACGACAAGACGGGCGACTTCCTGGTGCTGGGCGACGTACGCGTCGCCGTCGGGTCCCGAAGTGCGGGCGGTCGCCTCGGGCACCGAGTGGGTGGTCATGACCAGGCGGGCGTCGTCCCGTACCGCTTCGGGCAGTTCCAGCAGGGCCGCCACGGTGTGGTCCACCAGCGGCGCGATGAAGCCGGGGTGGTTGAAGTAGTGCCGCAGTTTGTCCAGGACCGGCGCCTGGGGGCCGACTTCGGCACGGGCCGCCAGCATGTCCTCGTGGTACTGCCCGCAGCCCGAGTACGAGGCGTACGCGCTGGTGACGAGCACCGCGGCGCGGCGCACCCCGTCGTCGGCCATCGTCCGCAGGGTGTCGGCGAGGTAGGGGCGCCAGTTGCGGTTGCCCCAGTAGACCCGCAGGGCGACGCCGCGCCGGGCGAAGTCCTCCTCGATGACGGCGAGCAGCCTGCGGTTCTGCCCGTTGATCGGGCTGACCCCGCCGAACGCGAGGTAGTGCTCCACGACCTCGTCGAGCCGCTCGCGGGGGACGGCGCGGCCCCGGGTGACATTCGACAGGAACGGCAGCACATCGCCGGGGCCCTCAGGGCCGCCGAAGGAGAGCACGAGGAGGGCGTCGAACGGCTCGGCGTCCTGGGCCGAGGAGCCCCGGGGACCGGACACGGGTGGCTGCGGGAGTTGCATACGTCGATCCTCGCACTGCCGTGCCCGCGTGGCGCGCAGGCGCCCATCACCGCCGGGTGACGCCTTGTGAGATACGCCCTTCCGCACACACGTGACCCGCGGGTATGGTCCCGTCAACCTCGTTGCTTGGCCGCCTGCACCCGCGTTCGCACCGACGCCAGGGCGGGCGGGTCCTTACGCATCACAGGAGGCACCGGCCTTGAGCTCCGCTCCGATGACAACCCCGTCCGTCTGGCACAACTGGGCCGGGAACCAGACCGCGCAGCCACGCCGGGTCGAGACCCCGGGCAGCGCCGAGGAAGTGTCCGCCCTGGTGCGTCGGGCGGCCGACGACTGCATGCCGGTCAAGGCCGTCGGCGCCGGGCACTCCTTCACTTCCGTCGCGGTCACCGACGGTGTCCAGGTGCGCCCGGAAGGGCTGACCACCGTGCACACCGTGGACCGCGAGGGGGGCGCCGTCACAGTCGGCTCGGGGCTGCGCCTGGGCAGGTTCAACGAGATCCTCGACGGGCTCGGTCTGGCGCTGACCAACATGGGCGACATCGACGCGCAGTCGCTGGCCGGGGCCACCAGCACCGGGACCCACGGGACGGGCCGCGCGTCGGCCGCACTGACCGCGCAGATCCGCGGCCTTGAGCTGGTCCTCGCCGACGGCGAGATCACCACCTGCTCGGCCACAGAGAACTCCGGGCTGTTCGCCGCCGCCCGTCTGGGCCTTGGCGCGCTCGGGATCGTCACCGCGCTCACCTTCGCGGTGGAGCCGTCGTTCCTGCTGACGGCCCGTGAGGAGCCGATGCGCCTGGACACGGTCCTGGGGTCGTACGACGAACTGCGCGAGGACAACGAGCACTTCGAGTTCTACTGGTTCCCGCACACCGAGGACTGCAGCGTCAAGCGGAACAACCGCAGCTCGGGGCCGGCGAAGCCGCTGTCCAGGGCCCGGCACCTGTTGGACGACGAGATCCTGTCCAACGCGGTGTTCGGCGCCCTGTGCAGGCTGGGGAAGGCCGCCCCGCGCACCGTCCGCCCGGCGGCCCGGATCTCCAGCAGGGCGCTGAGCGCCCGGACGTACACCGACGCGTCCCACAAGGTGTTCGTCAGCCCGCGCCGGGTGAAGTTCACCGAGATGGAGTACGCGGTCCCGCAGGAGGTGGTGCCCGCCGCGCTGCGTGAGGTCAAGGACCTGATCGACCGCTCGGGCTGGGACATCTCCTTCCCGGTGGAGGTGCGCACCGCCCCGGCCGACGACGTGTGGCTGTCCACGGCGTACGGCCGGGACACCGCGTACATCGCAGTGCACACCTACAAGGGGTCGCCGAACGACGCGTACTTCACCGCGGTCGAGAAGATCATGACCGGCTACGGGGGCCGCCCGCACTGGGGAAAGATGCACACCCGTACCGCCGCCGACTTCGCAGAGCTGTATCCGAAGTTCGGTGAGTTCACCGCACTGCGCGACCGGGTCGACCCGCAGCGCCGCTTCGGCAACGACTACCTGCGCCGGGTGCTGGGCGACTGAGTCCCAGCGGGCTCCTACGGAATCGGGCGGTTGCGGGTGTTCCCCGTACCGCCCGCTTCCTGTCCGGTGCCGCCCGGGCCCCCGGCGGCCTGCCCGGCTGTGGTGCCCTGACCGGCTGTGGTGCCCTGGCCTGCTGTGGTTCCCTGGCCGCCGGCCGCGCCGGTTGAGGTCCCGGCGTTCGCGCCGCCGGTGCCACCAGCCGTACCACCCGCAGTGCCACCGGCGGTCTGACCGCCCGTGGCCGCGCCGGGTGAACCGGCCGGGTCGGGGGTCCTACTGCCCGGTGTGCCGGACGGGGTGCTGCTCGGTGTGCCGGACGGCGGTGTGCTCCCGCCGCCGGTGCCGGGGGTGGACGACGGGTTCGTGCCCGAGCCACCCGGGGCCTGCGAGCCCCGGTTCCGCGGGTCCGGCGACTTGTCCGCGCCACCGGGGACCTTCTGCTGCCGGTCCTCCTGCTTCGGAGTACCGCCGCCGCCGCTGAACGTGTCACCGATGGATGTTCCGCCCTTGTCGTCGTGGCCGAAGACACTGCCGAGGGACCGGCCGATGCCCAGTTCCACCAGCGTGACCACCACCATCGCGACGACGAACACCACCGCGCCGGCCACCGCGGAACGCACCAGCCATGTACGGCCCCGGGCCCGGCCGCCCGGAGCCACGTCCGGACCCGCGGCGGGGGTGCCCTCCGTCGGGCCTTCCAGGACCTCGGTCACCGGGAGCATCGTGGTCGCGTCCAGGTCACAGGCGGCCCCGGGACGCCCGCTGTACGTGACCGGCTGCGGGCCTTCCTTCGCCACCATGTGCGGCAGCTTGGCGCTGATGTCGACGATCTGTTCCTTGGTGCGGCGGAACACGTGTGAGTACACCGCGCTGCCCACCGTGGCCATGAACGAGGTGATCGCCGCTCCGATGACCGTCCCGGCGGCGCCGAGGGTGGACAGCAGGACCGCCGCGGTCACTGCGGCGAGCGCGCTCGCGCCCACCTGGAGCAGGCTGACCTCGATCCGCGTCTTGCCGCCCGGTTCGGGGACGGCATCCGACCGCTCGGCGGGCCCGGCGCCGGGGCCCGTTGCTGGCTCCGATCCAGCGGTCGGTTCCGATGCGGGTCCGCTGTCCGGTCCGGTCCTTCGTTGCCGCTCCTGCATCACGTTCCTTGCACCTTGCTGTACTGCCTGTGCGGAAAAGATTGGAACAGTTCGGGAATAAGGGATGTTCCCTAGTTTTTCCGGGCTTTCCGCTCTTTCAGTGGGATCTCACCTTGAAGACCCCCAGACATCTCGTTTCCGTTCCATCGGACTCGAATTTGTGACCTAGATCACGCTGCCCGGATCGGGCGGACCCGGCGCAAGCCGGACGTGCCCATCCGGCGCGCTGAGTCCCGCAAGAACCCCCGAATGGAGTACGGTTACGCGCAGGTTCTCCACCTGTGCGGAGAGGGGGCAGCACGGCACAGCCGGTCGGCGGGACATTGCCGACCGGGTTCGTACGGGTCCGCCGGACACCGCGCTCCGGCTCGGGGTCACCGGTTCGGCCCAGTGCGACAACCGTGCCGGTCAATGCGCCGAGACGCGGGGGCGACTGTGGCGGTCTTCCGATTTCCGCACGAATCGACTCGGAATCCCCTGGTCCGCACCCCTGAGCCTCATTCGCCAGGGATCAATTGCGACAAAACGGAGTGTTGGGATAAATCCGACACGCCAGACAACTCGGTCAGGTTGTGGCACGCTGCCAGCTGGGCAGGTCACACTCGTAACGGGAGCAGCGACGCAGGTGACGTCGGCAGGCACCACCCGGGAGGTCCCTATGCCCGAACTGCGTGTCGTGGCTGTCAGCAACGACGGCGCACGATTGGTGCTGAAGGCTGCCGACGGTACTGAATACACCCTTCCTATCGACGAACGGCTTCGCGCCGCCGTCCGGGGTGACCGCGCCAGACTCGGCCAGATCGAGATCGAAGTGGAAAGCCAACTGAGGCCGCGTGACATCCAAGCACGGATAAGAGCAGGCGCGACCGCCGAAGAGGTGGCCCAACTCGCCGGGATCCCCGTCGACCGGGTCCGCCGTTTCGAAGGTCCCGTGCTCGCCGAACGCGCCTTCATGGCCGAACGCGCCCGCAAGACGCCGGTGCGTCGGCAGGGCGAGTCGACCGGGCCGCAGCTCGGGGAGATCGTCACCGAGCGACTGCTGTTGCGCGGCGCCGAGTCCGAGTCGGTCCAGTGGGACTCGTGGCGGCGCGACGACGGCACCTGGGAAGTTCTGCTGCTCTACCGCGCCGACGGCGAGATGCACTCGGCGAGCTGGTCCTACGATCCGCCGCGGCGCATGGTCACCGCGAACGACGACGAGGCCCGTTCGCTGATCGGCGAGCAGACTCCGAACACGGAGACGCCGTTCCCGTTCCGGCCGCGTCTCGCGCCGATCCCGCGCGACATGGGTGAGGACGACGACGCGATCACGAGCCTGCTCGACGCGGTTCCCGGACTGCGCGGCGAGCCGCCGGTCCGCGAGGCCGCCCGGATCGACATGCCCGGCGAACGCTCGAGGCTGAGGCCGACGGTGGTCCCCGGTCTAGAACCGCCCCATGTCGACCAGGAGCAGGAGCCTGCTGCGGCCGCCGGTGTCGCGGCGTCCACCGCGGGTTCGGCGTACGAGAACGTCCTGGTGCCGCGGGTGGTCACACCGCACCGTGAGCGCCTGGTCGGCACCACCGACCGGCAGGCCGAGGCGGACGGAGTCCGTCCGGGCCGCCGGGCGACGGTGCCGAGCTGGGACGAGATCGTCTTCGGCAGCAGGCGCAAGAAGCACGACTGAACACGACTGGACCAAGCGAAAACGCAGTACGGAACAGGGCCCGCAGCTTCTTCAGCTGTGGGCCCTTTTGCGTGACTGCCCGTCACTTCCCCACGGCCACCGGGCGGTTCGGGTCGGTGATCCAGCCGCTCCACGAGTCCGCGTACAGCGCGGCGCGCACACCGGCGGTCTCCAGAGCCAGCACCTGGTGCGCGGCCGTGGTTCCCGAGCCGCAGTACACACCCACCTCGACGCCGGGACCGGCCCCGAGGCCGGCGAAGCGGTCGCGCAGTTCACCGGCGGCCCTGAAGTGCCCGTCCGGGCTGACGTTCTCCGCCGTCGGCGCGCTGACCGCGCCGGGGATGTGTCCGGCCACCAGGTCGATCGGTTCCACTTCGCCCCGGTAGCGCTCCCCCGCGCGGGCGTCGAGCAGCGTGCCGGTCACGGCGAGCTCCGCCGCGGCCTCCGCGTCGAGCAGCGGCATGCCGCCGGGGACCGCGGTGAAATCGCCGGTCCCGGTCTGCGGCTCATCGGTCGTCACCTGCTGATCTGCGGCGGCCCAGGCCTGGAATCCACCGTTGAGCACCCGGACCCGGTCGTGCCCGAAGTAGCGCAACAGCCACCAGCACCGCGCCGCGGCCATGGAGTTCCCGCCGTCGTAGACCACGACGTCGGAGTCCTTCCGTACGCCGAGATTCCGCATCGCCGCGGTGAACGCCGCGGCGTCCGGCATCGGGTGCCGCCCGCGCGGGCCGCCCGCCGGGGCGGCGAGGGCCGACTCCATGTCGACGAAGCGGGCTCCGGGCAGGTGCCCGGCGCGGTAGTCCCCGATCCCGGGCGGCCCGCCCAGGGTCCACCGGATGTCCAACAAAACCGGCGGCCGTCCAGACGCCAGTGCGTCCGCGAGTCCGCCCACCTCGATCAATGCTCTGTTCGCTGCGTTCATACCGACCATCCTGGCCGGTTCGGCGTAACGGGGTCGAGCGAAAGAGTGACCGCTTCCCCGTCCAGTCGGGCAATAAATGGAGCAAAACTGATCATTCCGGGCGGCTGACTCCCGCCGCCGCACCCGCCACCCGGGCGCCTGGCGTAAAGTCCCCTGCGCAGGAACCGACTATTCGAGGGGGTCCACCATGGGCAAGTTCTTCAAGATCATCATCTCGCTCGCCGCAGTCGCCGGTGTCGTACTGGTGCTGAAGAAGCGTCAGCAGGCCTGACCGGCACAGCCGAAAGCCCTCCGACCACAATGGTCCGGAGGGCTTTCGGCTGCCTGCGTCCGCCCGGCCCGCCGCGTCGGTCGTGTACAAAAGTGCCCTCCGGAGATCGTTCAGGGCACTTTTGTACATGATCGAAGCGGCAGGTGGAGCTAGTGCAGCGCGTCGGAAGTCCTTTGCCGGTCGCACCGGCTGCCTTGATCACTCTTGGTAGTCGGCGAGGTGGATGAGGGCGGCCGTCTCGAAG
>NZ_JBXAWK010000023.1:2500-92776 GCF_057291755.1 Kitasatospora sp. UYEF31 | reverse complement strand
CCGGGGGCCCCCCCTCGGGGGGGGGGGGGGGGGGGGGGGGGGGGGGGGGGGTTTGGGGGGGGGGGGGGGGGGGGGGGGGGCCCCCCCCCCCCCCGCGACCCCACCTGTTGAGCGGTTGTCAGCTGGTGCGGCGCGCGACCAGATCCAAGGCCACGTCGCCGATCAGGTCCTCCTGGCCGCCGACCATGCGCCGGTTGCCGACCTCCACGAGGATGTCGCGGGTGTCGACGCCGTAGCGCTCCGAAGCCTTCTCGGCATGGCGGAGGAAGCTTGAGTACACACCCGCGTAACCGAGGGTGAGGGTTTCGCGGTCCACCCGCACGGGCCGGTCCTGCAACGGCCGTACGAGGTCCTCGGCGGCGTCCATCAGCGGGAACAGGTCGCAGCCGTGCTCCCAGCCCATGAGGTCCGCCACCGCGATGAAGGGTTCGAGCGGCGCGTTGCCCGCGCCGGCGCCCATCCCGGCGAGGGAGGCGTCGACGCGGGTGACGCCGTTCTCCACCGCCACAACGGAGTTCGCCACACCGAGTGCCAGGTTGTGGTGCGCGTGGATGCCGATCTCCGTCGCCGGGTCGATGACGTCGCGGTACGCGCGGGCGCGGTCCCGTACACCGTCCATCGTCAGCCGGCCGCCCGAGTCCACGATGTACACGCAGTTCGCGCCGTAGGACTCCATCAGCCTGGCCTGCTGCGCCAGCGCGGCGGGCTCGCTCATGTGGGACATCATGAGGAACCCCGAGACGTCCATGCCCAGTTCGCGGGCCAGCGCGATGTGCTGCGCGGAGACGTCCGCCTCGGTGCAGTGCGTGGCGATGCGGATCGACTGGACACCCAGGCTGTGCGCGCGCCGCAGGTCCTCGGCGGTGCCGATGCCCGGGAGCAGGAGCGTGGTGAGCTTCGCCGTCGTGATGACGTCGGCCGCGGCCTCCAGCCACTCCCAGTCGGTGTGCGCGCCGGGCCCGTAGGTCAGCGAGCTGCCCGCGAGCCCGTCGCCGTGCGCCACCTCGATGGCGTCGACGCCCGCGGCGTCCAGGGCGGAGGCGATCGTACGGACCTGATCCACGGTGTAGCGGTGCCCGATGGCGTGCATGCCGTCCCGGAGGGTCACGTCCTGGATGTAAAGGCGCGTCATACCGGCAGCTCCTGGGTGGTGGCGATGCGCCCGGCGATCGCTTCGGCCGTACGCAGCGCGGCCGAGGTCATGATGTCGAGGTTTCCCGCGTAGGAGGGCAAGTAGTGTGCCGCGCCCTCGACTTCGAGGAAGACGCTGACCTGGAGGGCGGGCCCGGCGAGCTGCTCGGGCGCGGGGTGGAACTGCACTTCCTGCTTCAGCCGGTAGCCCGGCACGTACTCCTGGACCGTCGCGATCATCGCCTGGACCGAGGCGGTGATCGCGTCGGTGTCGGCGTCGGGCGCGACCAGGCAGTGCACGGTGTCCCGCATCAGCAGCGGCGGTTCGGCCGGGTTGAGCACGATGATGGCCTTGCCGCGCGCCGCGCCGCCGACCGTCTCAAGGGCGCGTGAGGTGGTCTCGGTGAACTCGTCGATGTTCGCGCGGGTGCCCGGCCCTGCCGACTTCGACGCGATGGAGGCGACGATCTCCGCGTAGACGACGGGGGTTACGGCCGAGACCGCCGCCACGATCGGGATCGTGGCCTGGCCGCCGCACGTCACCATGTTGACGTTCTGCGCGTCGAGGTGCTGGTCGAGGTTGACCGGCGGGACGATGTACGGGCCGATCGCGGCGGGCGTCAGGTCGACGAGGCGTTTGCCGAACGGCGCGAGCAGCGCGTTGTTGTGCTTGTGGGCACCGGCCGACGTGGCGTCGAAGACGATGCCGATGTCGTCGAACCCGTCGAGCTTGATGAGCCCTTCGACGCCGTCGGAGACGGTGGGCACCTTGAAGCGGCGGGCCCGGGCGAGGCCGTCGGAATCGGGGTCGATGCCGACCATCGCGCCCATCTCCAACGTCCCGGAACCCCGGATTATTTTGATCATCAGGTCGGTTCCGATGTTGCCGGAACCGATGATGGCGACGTTCGTGCTCATACGGCGGCCTCTGCGGGCGTGAGGTGGAAGAGTTCGGCGGCGTTCCCGCCGAGGATGGAAGCCTTCTGATCCGACGTCAGGTCACTGTCCCGGACCAGCTTTCCGGGCTCCTCCTCGCCGAGCGGGAAGGGGAAGTCCGAGCCGAGCAGCACCCGGTCCGCGCCCATCGTGTCCACGAGCAGGCGCAGCGCGCGCTGGTCGAAGACGGCGGAGTCGACGTGGATGCGGTCGAGGTAGCCCGACGGCGGCAGTTCGCTGGACTTGCGCACGATGTCGCGGCGCTTCCAGGCGTTGTCGGCCCGGCCGAGGAGGTACGGGAAGCTGCCGCCGCCGTGCGCGAAGATGAGCTTCAGCGACGTCGGGAGCTTCTCGAAGGCTCCGGTGAGCATCAGTCGCAGGATCGACAGCTGGGTCTCCGAGGCCATGCCGACCAGCCACGCGAGCATGAAGTCCTGCGACCGCTCGTCGGTGGTCATGTCCCACGGGTGGACGAGGACCGGCACGCCTTCGTGGGCGCAGTGGGTGAGGAACTCGACGACCGCGCCGTCGTCCAGGTCCTGCTTGCCGACGTGGTTGCCGAGGTGGATGCCCCGCGCGCCGGCCCGCACCGCGCGGGTGGCCTCCGTACAGGCGGCTTCGACGTCCTGCAAAGGCACTTGGGCCAGCGGAACCAGGCGGTTCGACGAACAGCCCGCGATCATCCGGTCGTTGACGAACTCGCACCACTCAGCGGCCCGTACGGGATCTTCGGCGTAGCCGAACATCAACGGGGTGCTGGAGACGATCTGGATGTCGACACCGGTGGCGTCCATGTGGGCGAGCCGGGATCCGGCGTCCCACAGGGCGCTGGTGACCGGTCGGTAATCGTGGACGCCCAGCATCATCATGCCGGTGCCGTCGCCGTTGTCCCGCAGCCAGGGCCCTTCGCCGTCGGGGCGGAGCAGCCGCGATTCCTTCGCGGAGACCAGCGGGAAGGCGTGCGCGTGCGTATCGATGACGGGAGTGCTCATGCGGGTTCCTGAGTGCTGGGTCGGAGTTCGTCGGGCCACTGCTTGCCCGGGTGCACGGCTCCGCAGTGACCGCAGGTGCGGGCCTTCTCGTCCTCGTAGAAGGCGGCGAACAGGGGAGGGAGATCGTCGACTATGGACTGGAGCTGCACCTCGGAGCGGTGCACGAGCGCGTCGCACTCCACGCAGTACCACTCGAAGGCGTCCTTGGACCCGGCCGGCCGGGCGAACTCCACAACCAGGCCGATGCTGCCCGGCTCCGGGCGCTGCGGCGAGTGCCGCAGGTGCGCCGGGGCGAGGAAGATGTCGCCCTCGCGGATGGGGATGTCCCGGGGCGGCTGCCCCGGCTCCTCCATCACCCGCAGGACCATGTTCCCCTTGAGCTGGTAGAAGAACTCTTCGATGGGGTCGTCGTGGTAGTCCGTGCGCTGGTTGGGGCCGCCGACGATGGTGACCATCAGGTCGGCGTCCTTCCAGATCTGGACGTTGCCCACCGGCGGCTTGAGCAGGTCGCGGTGCTCGTCGATCCAGGCCTGCAGGTTGAACGCGTTGAGACTCATGCCGGTGACCCCCTAGGCCGGAAGATAAGCGGTCGCGCTGATCTCGATGAGCAGGTGCGGGTGCGGCAGCTGGTGCACGGCGACGGTCGTGCGGGCGGGGCCTGTCTCGTCGAAGTGCTCGGCGTAGACCGCGTTGTAGCCGCCGAAGTCGTTCATGTTGACCAGGTAGGTCGTCACGTTCACGACGTCGGCGAGCGAACCGCCGACGGCCTT
Organism: Kitasatospora sp. UYEF31; assembly: GCF_057291755.1. Taxonomy (NCBI): domain Bacteria; kingdom Bacillati; phylum Actinomycetota; class Actinomycetes; order Kitasatosporales; family Streptomycetaceae; genus Kitasatospora; species Kitasatospora sp. UYEF31. The sequence goes on along the minus strand of NZ_JBXAWK010000023.1, from coordinate 88,947 downwards.
GAGCAGGCTGTCGATGTTGGTCAGTACGGCCCGGGTCTGCTCGCGGATGTCGAGGTCGGTGACGCCCATCGGGTCCACCGAGGCCCCGGCGAAGCTCCCGTCGGGACGGCGCGAACTCGTCCCCGAGACGTAGACGAAGTCCCCGGCCCGCTTCAGGTGTGGGAACCTGCCGCGCGGAGTGGCGGCGCCTTCGACGGTGACCGCGCTCATCGGATGCTCACTTCGACCACACCGAGTCCGGCGACGGTCGCCCGGACATGGGATCCGGAGTACAGCGGAACAGCGGCTGTGGCAGCGCCCGCGAGCACGATGTCGCCGGGCCGCAGCGGGGTGTCGGATTCAGCGGCGAGCCGCAGAGCCGCCGCCAGCGCCCGCATCGGATGCCCGAGAATCGCCGCCGTCGAACCTGATTCCCGCACCCTGCCGTCGATTTCGAGCAGCACACCCAGGTTGTCGAGATCCCGGACCGGCTGCCAGGCACCGTGCGCGTAGTGGCTGGATGACGCATTGTCAGCAACGACTTCCGGCAGCGTGAAGCCAAATGCCGTGTACCGGGAGTCGATGATCTCCAGGGCCGGCGCGATGGCCTCCGCCTGCCCGTGGACACCGATGAGGAAGGCGACTTCCGGCTCGATGCGCGGGTGGATCAGCCCGCTGATGTCGAGGGTGGCGCCGTCGGCGACCTCCATCGCGTCGGTCAGCCGGCCGTGGATCTGGTCGGAGATGTTCATCTGGCGCATCTTGGCGGTGCTCGTGAACCCGAGCTTCAGGCCGGTCAGCCGCTCGCCGCGGTCCAGGCGTCGGCCGATCAGGGACTCCTGCACGACGTACGCGTCGGACATCTCCAGACCGGTGGACTTGCCCTCGATCGCCACGGCCTTCAGCGCCGCGTTGTCGAGACGTGCTGCGAAATCCTCGATCATGCCTGCCCACCCTCGCCTGCGAATGCCGCCCGGACGCTGCCGAGACCCTGGATCCGCGCTTCAAAGACGTCACCGGGAAGCGCGGCCACCATCGGGCCCAGCGCCCCGGTCAGTACGGTGTCGCCCGCGCGCAGCGGCTCCCCGATACTGACGAGCATGTCCGCGAGCCACAGCACGGCGTTGAGCGGACTGCCCAGGCAGGCCGCGCCGGTGCCGGTGGACACTTGCTCGCCCTTGCGCTCCATGACCATGCCGGCCGTACGCAGGTCGATGTCCTTCAACAGCACCGGCCGGGTGCCGAGCACGTACAGCGCCGACGAGCCGTTGTCCGCGACCGTGTCGTTCAGCGTGATGTCCCAGTCGCGGATGCGGCTGCCGACGACCTCGATCGACGGCAGCACAAAGGCGGTCGCCCGGATGACGTCGGCGACGGTGTGCCGCTCGTGTGTCAGATCGTGCTCCAGAACGAGTGCGACCTCGGCCTCGGCGCGCGGCTGGAGAACGGAGCCGTACGGGATGTCCGCACCGTCCGGGATCGCCATGTCGTCCAGCAGAGTGCCGAAGTCCGGGCTGTCCACGCCGAGTTGCTTCTGAACCGCAGCCGAGGTGAGGCCGATCTTGCGCCCGACGATCCGGCGTCCGTCCTTCACCCGCGTGTCCGCCCAGTGCTTCTGCACCGCGTACGCGTCGGCCAGGTCCTTGATGAGGTCCCGTACCGGTTCGACGGGAACCCCCGTCCGGCGTGCCTCGGCGAGCCGCTCGGCGGCCTTCAGAACATCAGTCACAGCTGCACGCACACATTCATCGGTTCTGAGAAGAAGTCAAGGGAGTGGTTGCCGCCCTCGCGGCCGATGCCGGAGGACTTCACCCCGCCGAACGGGGTGCGCAGATCGCGCAGGTTCCAGCAGTTCACCCAGGCGATGCCGACGTCCATCTTCGGCGCGACCCGGTTGGCCCGCGCCAGGTCCGTCGTCCAGACCGTGGCGGCCAGGCCGTACTTCGTGCCGTTGGCCAGCCGTACGGCTTCGTCTTCGGTGTCGAACGGCGTCACCCGGCAGACCGGGCCGAAGATCTCCTCCTGGACCACCGCGTGGTCCTCTGGGAGGTCGGCGATGACCGTCGGCTGGACGAAGAAGCCGCCGTCGCGGTCGTCGCCGAACTCCGGGACACCGCCGCCGGTGAGGATCGTGCCGTCGGCCGCGGCCTTGGCGTAGTAACCGAGGACCTTCGCCCGGTGCCCGGCCGAGACCATCGGGCCCAGGTCGACACCGTCATACGGCCGACCCAGTGTCAGCAGCCTTGTCTGACGCACTAGTTCGGCGGTGAACTCGTCGTAGACGGAGCGCTCGACGTACACCCGCTCGGTGCACAGGCAGATCTGCCCGGCATGAGTGAAAGAGGAGCGTACGGTGCCCTTCACCGCAGCCTCCAGATCGGAGTCAGCGAAGACCAGAGCGGCGTTCTTGCCGCCCAGTTCGAAGGACACCGGAGTGAGGTTCGCGGCGGCACTGCGCATGATGACGCGGCCGGTGTGCGATGCGCCCGTGAACGCGATGGCGTCCACACCCTCGTGCGCGGTCAGGTGCGAACCGGTCGATCCGGGGCCGTGCACGAGGTTGAACACACCGGCGGGCAGACCCGCCTCGTGCATCACCTCGGCCAGGAGTGTCGCCGTGGACGGCGTCAGCTCCGAGGGCTTGGCCACGATCGTGTTGCCGGCCGCGAGTGCGGGGGCGACCTTCCAGGTCAGCAGCAGGAGAGGCAGGTTCCACGGGGCGATCACCGCGACGGTGCCGAGCGGCTTGCGCACCGTGTAGTTGAAGGCCTCTGGCGTCCGGTACGACTCCTCGGCCCGGCCGATGGCCAGGTCGGCGTACGCCCGGAAGTTCGCGATGCCACGCGGGACGTCGATGGTGGAGGCCAGTGCGTACGGCTTGCCCGTGTCGGCGGTCTCGGCGGCACAGAAGTCCTCGAACCTGGCCTCGATCCCATCGGCGATGCGCCGCAGGACCGCGCAGCGCCCCGGCACGTCCAGCGCACCCCACGGGCCGGTAAGCGCCTTGTTCGCCGCTCTGACCGCCCGGTCGACCGTTCCGGCGTCGGCGGCGACCGCCTCGCCGTTGACCGCCCCGGTGACCGGGTCGATCAGCGCAAAAGCCGCACCCGACGCGTCGAACCGACCACCTATGTAGTGCTCAGCCCTGCGTAGTGCGCCCATGCGGTCCTGCCTCCTGTGAACTCGGATCTGCTCAGGCTGATTCTGGGGCAGTTTAGGCATGCCGTACCAATACCTGATATGCCGTACGTCATACCTGAACTGCTATAACGTGAGGACTGCGGCATGGACCTGCTCGACGGCCGTCTGAAGTTCCGCCATCTGACCCTGATCGTGGCCATCGCCGAACACGGCGGACTGACCCGGGCTGCCGACGCACTGCACCTCACCCAGCCCGCGGCGACCCGCTCACTGCGCGAACTCGAAACGCTCACCGGGGTGCCGCTCTTCGACCGCGGGCCGCACGGCATGGCTGCGACCCCGTACGGTCACGCCCTGGTCGGGCACGCCCGCGCGGTGCTGGCCGAGGTCAGGCGGGCCGACGACCATCTGACGGGTCTCCGGGCCGGGCAGCTCGGCACGGTGACCGTGGGAACCCTCCTGGCGGGCACCAGCGTGCTGCTGCCGCGCGCTGTGGCGCGGCTCAAAAGGGACCGCCCGGGAGTCACCGTGATCGTCCGCGAGGCGACCCCCGACATACTGCACCCGCAGCTCCTCGCCGGGGAGGTCGACGTCATCGTCGGGCGGCTCAACCCGCCGCCGGAGCCGACCCGGGTCGTGCAGCGCCCGCTTTACAGTGAACCCGTACGCCTTGTCGTCCGGCACGGCCACCCGCTGCTCAACGACGGCCCGCACACGCTCGCGGACACGATCGTGCACCCGTGGATCCTGCCGCTGGAGCAGACCGCACTGCGCAGTGAACTCGCCGAGCACTTCACCCGGCAGGGACTCGCACTGCCCACGAACAGGGTCGAGTGCACCTCGATCCTGACGATGCGCGCACTGTTGTTGGCCACCGACATGATCGCGGCGCTGCCGGAGCTCGTGGCCGTGAGCGACGACCGGCTCGCGGTGCTGCCCGTGCCGCTGGACTCCGTCCGCCGGACGGTCGGCACCACGGTCCTCGCCGACGGAACCCCGACCCCGGCCGTACGGGAGCTCCTCGACTGCCTGGACGCGGAGGCGGTGACGCTCCGGGCCTCGCTGACCGCTGCGGGAAGTGGGTGAAAGAGCGCTACGGGGTGCGGGAGTTCGTGGGCTGGGGCGTGGTTCGTCCGGTTTGGCTGGCTCGGCCGACTTGGCTGGTTTGTCCAACTGATTAGACGGGAGAGATCTGGTGATCATTCCGGACGGATGACCACCAGATCTCTCCCGTCTGTTCAGTTGGTCGATGCGCTCAGCCGGCGTTCTCGGTCAGCGCTCTCAGCCGGTGCTCTCAGTCCACCGCGACGGTCGCGTGGCCGGTCAGCGTGACCGTGCCGTCTTCGAGGGTCACGGTCACGTCGACCCGCGCCAGACCGTCCTCCACCGAAACCACCTTGCCTGTGCAGACCGGCTGCGCGCCCACCGGCGTGATCGCGGTGAAGCGCACCCCGTACGACCGGATCCGCTCCTGCGGCACCCACGCGGTGAGCAGCCGCCCGAGATAGCCCATCGAGAGCATCCCGTGCGCGAACACGTCGTCCATCCCGGCCGCGCGCGCGAAGTCCAGGTCGATGTGGATCGGGTTGTGGTCCCCGGAAGCGCCCGCGTAGAGCGCGAGGGTGCTCCGCCGGACCGGATTGATCTGCAACGCGGGGAGTTTCGCCCCGACCGTCAGGTCGCTCATCTGAATCCCCTCAGCCGTTGCGGACGACGATGATGTTGCGCAGCCCGGCGACCGGCTCGCCGGCCCGGGCCACGTGCGTCGTCCGGACGATGAAGTCCAGCGCGCCGCCCTTCTTGCTGTACGTGTCGGTGACCTCCGAGCTGTACGTCAGCCGGTCGCCCGCGTAGGCCATGGCGTGGTAGGTGAACTCCTGTTCGCCGTGCAGGATCTTCCCGATGTCGATGCCCAGCTCGGTGATCAGGCCGAACGAACCCGAACGGCCTTCCATCTCCAGGCAGAACAGGAACGTCGGCGGTACGGGGACGTCCCGGTGCCCGGCCTTCCGCGCGGCTTCGACGTCGGAGTACACCGGATCGGTCTCGCCGATGGCGTTGGCGAACATCTTCAGCCGGCCGCGTTCCACGTCCACTGTGAACGGCTCAGTCCTGTGCCCTATGACCTTCTTGTCGATCATCGACCCGCCTTCTCCTCGAGGATGACGATCGCTGAAGTCAACGTCGGATCACGTGTCAGCGCAAGGGCGACCGTTCCGTCACCGTCGATTCCCCCGTCGGCACGTTCCTGCGCACCGACGGCTGGACCAAGGGCATGGCCTGGATCAACGGCTTCGCCCTCGGCCGCTTCTGGGAGCGCGGCACACGTGACGTCCACCGACGGGCCGGACCTCTGCTGAGGATTTTTGAACCGGGTGCGGATCTGTCGCACAAGACCCGTACCCGATCCCGGCCCGGACTGCCTGGTGCCGCCGAACAATTCCCAGCGCTCCACCCCCGACCGGGGGCAGAATGCTCCCGATGCCAACCACCCACCACGCCGCCGCACTCGACTCCCTGCGCGGACTCGCCACCGGGGACGCCTTCGGCGCCCAGTTCTTCGTACCCGGCAACCTGCCTCTTCTTCGAATCCGGACGCTGCCGCCACCTGAGTGGCCGTGGACGGACGACACCGAGATGGCCTGTGCTCTGCTGGAACATCTCCGTACGCACGAAACCGTCGTAGCGGACCCGCTCGTCCGGCTGTTCGCCGCACGCCACGACTTCGACCGGGGTTACGGCTGCGCAGGCCGCGCGGTCGGCCACTGTCACACATAGACATCCGGAAGCTGTCGCCGGAGCGACCGCTGTCGCCGTGGGGGCGGCGATCGCCGTGCGCTGCCGTTCTGAGCTTCCGTCAGCTGCCGTGTTTCTGCGGGTGATTCTCGACTACGTCCCGTCGGGACGTGTCCACGACGGCATCGCCGAAGCGTGCGCGCTGGTCGGCCAACCCGTGGAATACGCCGCCCACCGGCTGGGCAACGGCCGCCACGTCAGCGCCGCGGACACGGTCCCGTTCGCGCTGTGGGCCGCGGCCGGGAACCTGGATTCTTTTGAGGAAGCGATGTGGACCACCGCCTCCGCCGGCGGGGATGTCGACACGACGTGCGCGATAGTCGGCGGCATCCTGGGCGCGGCGGGGGCGGTGGACCCTTGGGCGGGGTTCTGTGAGGCTTTGCCCGAGTGCTAGCTGAAGATCAATATGCCGAAGACGGTGGTCATTTTCACCGGAATGACCACCATCTTCGGCATATTGACCATCAGTCAGCGGCGGGACAGGTCAGGCGGAGCACCGCGTCCAGCCCGCAGCACGAGCCGGGCACCGCTCCGGCGGGGAGCACATAGGAACGCAGCCCCGCCGTCGCCGCGCCGCCGTCCTTGGCCGGATGGTCGCCCACCATCAGCGTCTCGGCCGGTTCGACGCCCAGCTCACGGCAGGCGAGCTGGAAGAGCAGCGGGTCGGGCTTCTCCGAGTTGTGCTCGTAGGAGTGCACCCAGGAGGAGATGCACTGGTCGAGCCTGTGGTGGGCGAAGGTTGCCCGTAGATCCCAGCCGACATCGCTGACCACCCCCAACTTGAGGCCGCTCAGGCGCGGGGACTTGAAACAGTGGTCCTGACGCCCGGGACCGACCTGGCGGCGCTGCGTGGCCGTACGCACTTCTACGGTGGCCCGCTGCTCGCCGCGAAAATCCGGGACGACCTCGGACTCATGCTGCTCGAACCGCCGGACGACTGGCTGACGAGGTTTCCGTACGAACTCGTCGGGCGTCGGATCGAGGCCATGTCCTTCGCGGAGGCGCGCCGCCTCAGCACCCCGGTGTTCGTGAAGCCGCCCAGCGACAAGAGCTTCGAAGCCTGCGTCTACGCAGACGGCACACGACTGCCGACGGGACTGCCCGGAGAACTCCCCGTGCTTGTCTCGGGGATCGTCACCTTCACCACGGAGTACCGGCTCTTCCTGCTCGACGGGCAGGTGCACACCGGCTGCCGCTACGCGGTGTTCGGGCGGCTCGATCCCGCACCGCTGGAATCGGATCCGCGACGCCAGGAGATCACCGGCTTTTCCGCCAGAGTTGCCGCATCGCTCCCCAGCGCTGTTGTCCTCGACGTCGGACTGCTCACCGCACCCGATCGCAGCGACGAACAGTGGGCTGTGGTCGAAGCCGACATGGCGTGGTTCAGCAATATCTACGCCGCCGACCCGGCACGGGCGCTGGATGTGGTCCTGCGTTCAGCCGGTCCCGCTTGACCGGCGGCTGGGCAGCGGCTCCGGTGCCGTGTCGTAGTCGTGCCGCGCGGCCTCAACCACAGGCATGTGACTGTGCGACCACGTCACCAGGGTTGCGAACAGCGGGGCCAGGCTGACCCCCAGCTCGCTGATCTCGTACTCCACCCTCGGCGGGACCTCGGGGTAGTAGGTGCGCACGACAAGCCCGTCACGCTCCAGCTGGCGCAGCCGCTGGGTCAGCACCTTGGGCGTGATCGTGCCGATGTTGCGCTGTAGTTCCACAAAGCGCTGCCGGCCGAGTTCGTTGAGCTTCCACAGGATCGGCGACGCCGAGCAAGCCGGCCTGTCGCGCATCGTCGAGAAGAACACCCGCACGCTCGGCAAGCTCGAAACGATCATCGATGCCCTGGAACAGGCCGGACCGCAACAGATCGTGGCTGGCGGAAAGGTGACCGATCTCGATGCCACCGGCTGACAACGCCCGCTTCCTCGTCGAAGCCTCGAAGGCACGCAGCAGACAAGCACGCGAGCAGGCCGAAGAAGCAATCAAGGCAGCAGCCCGCCTCAACGAACGGCCCACCGTCGTCGGCATCGCAAACGCGGCCGGCGTCTCCAGGTCCTGGCTATACACGCAGACCGACCTCATCACCGCGATCAACCAGCTCCAGCAGCGAGCCCCGGCCCCCCACCGCAGCCCCCGGAACGCGGCCAGCGACGCCTCCCTGCACCGAAGGCTGGAGACCGCGCTCGAACGAAACCGGCAACTCCGCGACCAGGTCGCCGACCTCACCCGAAAACTGGAGACCGCCCACGGCGAGATCCACCGGCTCCGCGTGCTGTCGAGTACGCCGGTGGGTGGTGCAAGCAGCTCACGGTGAAACTCTGGCAAAACCGACGACAGCCCGACGCACCGCAGGGCCTGCACCGGCCGCCCTCTACGCTGCCGGTCATGACGCAGAGCCCTGTTGAACTGGTGATCTTCGACTGTGACGGCGTGCTGGTGGACAGCGAGAGGATATGCATCAAAGTAGACGCAATAATCATGGCTGACCTGGGATGCACGTTCACTGAAGCTGAAATCATCGAGCGGTTCGTCGGCTCGTCCACCGAGGTCTACACCGCAGCTGTCGAGGAACGACTCGGGCGGCGCCTGGAGAAGGGCTGGCAGCAGCGATACGAGCATCTCTACGATGCGGCCTTTGAGGCCGAACTGACCGCTGTCGATGGCATCGCTGAGGTTCTGGGGCGCCTCACCACTGCCGTCTGCGTCGCCTCGAACGGTGATCACGCCGGCATTCGTAGAAGCCTGGAAATCGCCGATCTGACGGGCCACTTCAAGGACCACATCTTCAGCGCGGCCGACGTCCGTCGAGGCAAGCCCGCACCGGACCTCTTCCAGCACGCCGCACGTTCCATGGGGGTACGACCCGAGCGGTGCGCGGTGATCGAAGACAGCGCATACGGAGTGCAGGCAGCTCGGGCCGCCGGCATGCGGGCCTTCGGTTACTGCGGTGGTCTCACCCCGGCCTCGCGGCTGGAGGGAGTAGGCACTGTCGTGTTCGACGACATGCGCAACCTGCCCGAACTGCTGGCGACCGCCGCCGTCTGAGTTCGCACTGCCCCTCGCCCAAAACTGCTGAAACGACATGTCCATCTCGCAAAGCAGCACGTCAGACCAGTCCCTGCGATGGGGAGATCGACATAACCTCGAACACCACAAGGTTGCCGCCGAGCTGCGTCGCGATCACTGACGGCCTGTCACCGAAGAGTTCGGTAAGGTCTTTGAGCGGAACCAGGCTCAGTGCACGGCCGTGGCCGACGGGCGTGAGGATCATCCAGACCCAGGGGATCGTCCCGGCGACGGCGGCCGTTTCCGCGACTGAACGACGACGGGCGGTCGCGTACGGAATACCCCTGCGCGTCCGGTGACGTGTCATCAGAACCGCGACCAGCACTGCCAATGGCACCGCTGCCAGGGTCGCCGTCAGTTCCACGCCCCACTGGGACCACACAAGCCTCATGGGCTGGACTCTAGAAGGCCGCCGGGCCTCGTGTGGCGCCCACATGGCGAAGCCCGGGAGCTTTAGCCGGCTCCCGGGCTTCTGAGTGCCACCCAATTGCGCACGCCGGTGCGTTGGTGGACTACGGATCAGTCGTCATGATGCAGTGCTCTGCCATTAAGCGACCGGGCCATGGAGCGGCCCGGGCCGGAGTCGAACCGGCAAACCAACATCGGTAGTCCGTGTCCGGCCGCCCGGCGATCGGCGGCGGATGCTGAATCTGGAGCGGGAGTCTGAGATTTATCGCGGGCTGCCTCTGCCAGTTGGGCTACCCCGGCGGGAAGAAGCCGGGAGCGGGAATCGAACCCGCACTGTCACCACGCTTTGTCACGACAAGCTTCATTTTCAGGTTGTGGCGCTGCTGTGAGCGCCGCCTTCCGCGCTCCCGCGGAAGGTGTCTGTGAGGTTACCCCTGCTGTGGCCCGCTAGCCGAAGAGGTAGCCGAAGACGAGGTCGCCCGTACGCTGGTCGGCGACCTCTGCGCCGTTGGCCTCCTCACGGGCGAACTTCACCGACTGCTGCAACTTCTCCACCCGCTCCAGGATCTCGTTGACCCTGCGGGCCGGCAGCGCGCCGGAGAACTTCACCGTGGTCCAGTAGCCGACCGCAACGTCCTCGAAGTACATCTCGACCTGCGCCGGGTGGTTCTCCGTCGCCTCGGCCTTGATCTGGACCCGGCTGGACTCGGGCGGGAGTTGCTCGCCCTCTTCATCCTTGGCCTGGTAGGTCCGGGACAGCCCGGACAGCAACGCCGTCTTGAGGACCGACTGCTGGGCCTCCGAAAGGCCCTGCGCCGACTTGGACTTGACGCCCTTTTCCACTGCGATGATCTGATTGAGTTTCGCCACGTACGGGACGCTAACAGGCTTAGGGATTGGCCGCACGACTATTCTGACCGATCCTGACAGCCACTTGCCACACTCGGGGTAACTACGTTTGTCCAGTGATCGGTACGGCCACCCGAGGCGGGCGCCGCACCGGACATCCGGGTGGCCCCGCACCTCCCGGGCACCCCCGTGAGGCGACAACCACTGTCGAACAGCGGCAGAATGCACCCGAAACCCACGCAACAGGACGGGAACGCACAGTGTCGGTGTCGGTACAGACGTCCATCCACCAGCGCATCGCCGGAGAACTCGGCGTACGGCAGGGGCAGGTGACCGCAACGGTCGAGCTGCTCGACGGCGGCGCGACCGTGCCGTTCATCGCGCGTTACCGCAAGGAGGTGACCGGCACCCTCGACGACGAACAACTGCGCAACCTCGAGGAACGGCTGCGCTACCTGCGTGAACTGGAGGAGCGCCGGGCGGCCGTACTCGAGTCCATCGAGTCGCAGGGCAAGCTGGACGACGCGCTCAAGGCGCAGATCCTCACAGCGGAGACCAAGTCCCGCCTGGAGGACATCTACCTCCCGTTCAAGCCCAAGCGGCGCACGAAGGCGCAGATCGCCCGCGAGGCCGGTCTCGCCCCGCTGGCCGAGCTGCTGCTCGCGGACAGGTCCAAGGACCCCCAGGCGGAAGCCGCCGCATATCTCAACGAGAACGTCGCAGACGTCACCGCGGCCCTCGACGGTGCGCGGTCCATCCTCGTCGAGAAGTTCGCCGAGGACGCCGACCTCATCGGCGACCTGCGTGAGCGCATGTGGGCCCGCGGCCGCATGACGTCGGCCGTACGGGAAGGGAAGGAGGAGGCCGGCGCCAAGTTCGCCGACTACTTCGACTTCTCCGAGCCCTTCAGCAGGCTCCCGTCGCACCGGGTCCTGGCACTCCTGCGCGGTGAGAAGGAGGACATGCTCACACTCACCCTGGAGCCCGAGGAGGCGCAGGAAGGTCCCAGCAGCTACGAGAAGGCGATCTCCCACCGCTTCGAGATCGCCGACCGCGGCCGGCCCGCCGACCGCTGGCTGCTTGACACCGTCCACTGGGCCTGGCGCACACGAATCCTCGTGCGCCTCGGCATCGACGTCAGGACCCGCCTGCGCCAGGAAGCCGAAGACGAGGCCGTACGGGTCTTCGCCATGAACCTGCGCGACCTGTTGCTCGCCGCACCGGCGGGCACCCGCGCCACCATGGGCCTGGACCCCGGCCTGCGCACAGGTGTCAAAGTCGCTGTGGTCGACGCGACCGGCAAGGCCGTCGCCACCGACGTCATCTACCCGCACGTCCCGGCCAAGCGCTGGGACGAGGCACTCGGCAAACTCGCCGCGCTCGCCAAGGCCCACAACGTGGACCTGATCGCCATCGGCAACGGCACCGCGTCCCGCGAGACCGACAAGCTTGCCGAAGAGCTCATCAAGAAGCACCCGGAGCTCAAGCTCACCCGCGCGATGGTCTCGGAGGCCGGAGCGTCGGTGTACTCCGCCTCGGCCTACGCCACCCAGGAACTCCCCGGCATGGACGTCTCATTGCGCGGCGCGGTCTCCATCGCCCGCCGCCTCCAGGACCCCCTCGCCGAACTTGTGAAGATCGACCCGAAGTCCATCGGCGTCGGGCAGTACCAGCACGACCTCTCCGAACTGAAGCTCTCCCGTTCCCTCGACGCGGTGGTCGAGGACTGCGTGAACGGCGTGGGGGTGGACGTCAACACCGCCTCCGTGCCGCTGCTCACCCGCGTCTCCGGCATCACCACCGGGCTCGCGGAGAACATCGTGGCGCACCGCGACGGCAACGGCCCCTTCCGTACGCGCGAAGCACTCAAGGGTGTCGCGCGCCTCGGCCCCAAGGCGTTCGAGCAGGCCGCCGGGTTCCTCCGCATCCCCGGCGGGGACGACCCGCTGGACGGCTCCAGCGTGCACCCCGAGGCTTATCCGGTGGTCCGGAAGATCGCAGCGGCCAGCGGCGGCGACGTGAAGGCGCTGCTCGGCAACAGCACAACGCTGCGCGGCCTTTCCCCGGCGGACTTCACCGATGAGAAGTTCGGCCTGCCGACCGTCACCGACATCCTCGCCGAGCTGGAGAAGCCCGGCCGCGACCCGCGCCCCGCGTTCAAGACCGCGACCTTCAAGGAGGGCGTGGACGAGATCAAGGACCTGCAGCCCGGGATGCTCCTGGAGGGTGTGGTCACCAACGTGGCCGCGTTCGGCGCGTTCGTGGACGTCGGCGTGCACCAGGACGGGCTGGTGCACATCTCCGCACTGTCGAAGAACTACGTCAGCGACCCGCACGACGTCGTGAAGTCCGGCGATGTGGTCAAGGTGAAGGTCCTGGAGATCGACGTGCCGCGCAAGCGGATCTCGCTGACGCTGCGCCTGGACGATGAAGTGGGCGCGACCTCAGGCGGTGGGAAGCGCGCCGGGGGGAGTGACCGGGGCGGTCAGCAGCGCGACAGCGGCGGCACCGGCGGCGGCGACATGCCCCGCCAGGACCGCGGCCGCCAGGGCGCACCGCGACAGGGCGCACCGCGCCAGGGCGGCGGCCGTCCGGCTCCCGCCTCCGAACCCGCGAACACGGCACTCGCCGACGCGCTCCGCAGAGCAGGTCTCGGCACATAGCCGGAGTGGCGGTCCTGGGATTTGCGGGCCGGGTTCCGGCCCGCAAACCCCAGGACCGTTGCAGTGGGTCAGGAGATCCGGCGCATCGTCGTACGGTGCAGCTCCGACAGGTGCAGATATCCCTGGACGCTGAGCTCGTGCAACGGGCCGGTGCCCTTGCCTTCGGTGACCTTCACGGGCACACCCAGCGCGGTGGACCCCGCGGGGATCACCTTGTGCATGGGCACGAGCGCTTGCGCGCCGATGACGGAATCCCGGCCCACAACGGCGAAGTTGAGTACGGTCGACCCCGAGCCGACCAGGCAGTGGTCCTCGATGACGCAACCTTCGAGGTGGGCGTTGTGGCCCACGACGCAATCGTCGCCGATGGTGGTGTGCTGTTCGTCCGTCGTGTGGATGACCGTGCCGTCCTGGATGGATGTACGCGCCCCGATGACGATCCGGCCGTGGTCCCCGCGCAGGACGGCGCAGGGCCACACTGACGAGTCCGCGCCGATCTCCACCGCGCCGATGACCACGGCGTCGGGGTGGATGAAGGCGCTCGGGTGGATGGTCGGCTCGACAGCGCCGAGGGCGTACACAGGCATGGTGGTGACCTTTCGTCAGCAGATGATCGACGCGGCGGATCGGGGCGTCCTTGATCGTAAGGAGCCGCACGCGACTATGGAAGGCCGACCACCTCTGCGGCAGGTCAGGACGCAGGTAGGCCGAGCAGGTCCGCGGTCTGGTCGACGGTGTACTCGAAGAACATGTCCGCCGGGTCCGCGCTGCCCACCAGGTGGCCGAAGAGTTCGAAGCTGAGTACGCCGAACACCTGCGTCCAGGCGAGCAGGGCGCGGGCGAGCACTGCGGCGGGGACACCCAGGCCGGCCTCCTCGACCAACCCGGCTAGCTGGTCGGTGAGGTCCTCCGGCAGGGCCGGCGCCGCGGGCACACCGACGTCGCGGAGCAGGGAGAGCAGTGCGAGCGGCACCCGCGCGGCCGGGCCCACAGTGTCCTGGGGGGCCTGGTAGCCGGGCACGGGGGTGCCGTAGACCAGGGCGTACTCGTGCGGGTGCCCCTTGGCCCACGTCCGGAGGGCGGTGCACAGCCCGAGCCAGCGCGCGCGGGGGGTGCCCGGTACGGCGACGGCGGCTTCGGCAGCGGCCCCGAGGGTGTCGTAGGCGTCGATGATCAGCGCGGTCAGCAAGTCGTCCCGGCTGGGGAAGTAGCGGTACAGCGCGGAGGACGCCAGGCCCAGCTCCCGGGCGACAGCGCGCAGGGAGAGGCGCTCCGCGCCCTGGGCGGCCACCTGGCGGCGGGCGGCGTCCTTGATCTCCCGGGTCAGTTCCGTGCGGGCCCGGTCGCGGGCGGTTCGGCTGGCGTTCATAGGGGTCATTCTGCCAGATCTGAGAGCAGCGGCAAAAAATGAGAGCGGTGCTCTTGTTTTGATCTCACCATGTCGTGCACACTGTTCTCAAGCGAGAGCAGTGCTCTCCGAAAAGGAATCGCAAGGAAACGCAAGGAATTCAGAAGGAGTCGACATGACCACCGCCCCGAGCCACTACCAAGCGCCCGGCTGGATCACGAAGAACGTGCTCAACCCGCTGGTGTCCGGGCTGACCAAGGCCGGACTGCCCTTGCGCGGCTCCCGCGTCCTGGCCGTCCGGGGCCGTACCAGCGGCGAATGGCGGACCACCCCGGTCAACCCACTGACGTTCGAAGGCGTCCGCTACCTCGTCGCCCCGCGCGGCAACACCCAGTGGGTGCGCAACCTGCGGGCCTCCGGCACCGGAGAACTGCGCGCCCGGCGCACTGTGGAAACCTTCACCGCCGTCGAACTCGGCGACGAGCAGAAGCCCGGCCTGCTGCGCGCCTACCTCCGCCACTGGAAGGCGGAGACCGGCGTCTTCTTCGACAACGTGAGCGCGGACGCGCCGCAGGAGGAGATCGAGCGGATCGCCCCGCGGCACCCGGTCTTTCGCATCAGCTGAGACAACGGGCTCAGGCGAGCGGCCACCGCAGAACGTGCTGCGGCCCGGAGTCGCCGCCGAAGTAGAACTCACCGGCGTCCTGGAACCCGCCGGCCAGGTAGGCCCGTACGGCCTGGGGGTTCCGGACGTTCACGGTCAGGCGCAGCTCACCCGCGTCGGGGCGGACGGCCTTCGCCAGCGCGGGAAGCGCGCGGATCGCCGCGCCGCCCAGGCCCTTGCCCTGCCACGCGGCGGCCAGATAGAACGCGCGCAGCACCACGGCCCTGCCGGGGTCGTCGCCGACCTCGTCGAGGTAGCCCTTGGCGTCGAGGGCTCCGAAGCCCACGGCCTGGCCGTCGTACGCGATCGCGAACGGCGTCCGGAACGGATCGGCGTCGGCGATCGGCAGAGTCTGGGCGGCCCGGCTGCTGAACTGTTCCTGCTCGGCGTACGGGGCGAGCTTCAGCACGGCGGCGCGCAGGCGGGAGACCGCGGCGGAGTCGCTGTCCAGGGGGATCAGCGCGACAGCGTCCGGCTGGTTGGAGTTCGTCACGGACGCGAGCGTACGGGGTGCCCCCCCGGCAGGGAGTGTCCCGTACGTCTGAAGAAAAGGACCTCAGCGGCCGGCGGCTGCCTCAGTAGCCGACGGTGCACCGCTCACCCGGGTGCTGGGGCTTCCCGACCTCGTCGACGAGGGCGACCGCGTAGTCCTCGGTGGTGATCCGGCTGACGCCCGCGGCGTCCAGGACCAGGTCGTCGAGCGAAGTGCGGTACGAACCCGTGCGCTCGCCGGCCTCGGCCGCCGGGTGGATCGTCTTGATGTGCTCGGGGCCGCCACCGCCGCCGACCGAGTTGATCACCACGTCCTCCACCGGCTCGGCGGCAAGTGCAGCCTGCTGATCATTCTGGCCCTCGCCTCCGGAACCCGCCGCTTCACCGGCCTGCGCGACGCCATCGCGGGCATCACCCCGAAGGTCCTCACCGCCAACCTGCGGGACCTGGAGCGCGACGGCCTGCTCACCCGCGGGGTCTTTCGCCGAGGTCGCGCCGCGTACGGAGTACTCACTGACGCCCCTGGGTGAAAGCATGATCGGCGTCTACCTCACGGTGCAGGACTGGGCCGAGTCGAACATCGACGAGATCCCGGCGAACCGGCAGACGTACGACGACGCCAAGGCCTGACGGGGCCGGGCGTGCGCCGGGCCCGGACCACCGTCGTCGGTGCCGTCCGCATCCGGCAGCACGGGCCGCGGCGCCAGTAGCCGGAGCGCCGCCTCCGGGCAGGAGCGCGGCCCCGCACCTCTTCTTGCCGGAGACGGGGACCGACGACCCGAACTGACAGTTGTCAACCGTGTGTGCCGCGGCCGCCACCGTCGGTGCGTGCGGGTCCCGGGCGGGATTTTCCCACCCGGTCCGCCGTCGCGCCGGATCTTTGCCGGATGCGGTGGAAACCGGTGTTGTGGGGGTCGCAGTGGGTACGGGACGCGCCAACACCTCTTCGCCGGAGAGAATATGACCGACATGTCGGATTTAATGTTCTTTCGGGCGAAGAATCGACTGTCGCCCCACCCCGCAGGAGGACACACATGCTGCTTCCGGCCCTGGCCCCCGAGCTGCTCGCCGAACTGCGCACCCCGCGCACGTACCCGGCTGTCTCGGTCACCCTGCCGACCCACCGCCACCGGCCCGAGAACCAGCAGGACCACATCCGGCTGCGCAATCTCGTCGCCACCGCGGAGCAGCGGCTCACCGCTGACGAAGGGCTCTCCCGCGAACAGCGGGTGAAGATCGTCGGAAACCTCAAGGCGGCCGTCGAGGAGCTGGACCCGGAGCACTTCCTGGACGGCCTGGTGCTCTACGCCACCGCCGACGAACACCGCCACTTCGTGCTGCCGCAGCCGGTCCCCGAGCGGGTCGTGCTCTCCACCACCTACCTCACCCGCAACCTGGTGGCCGCGTCCGCCCGGCAGCGCTCTTACTGGGCCCTGGTGCTCAGCGAGGCCGAGGTCAAGCTGTGGCGCGGGGTCAACGGCACCGTGCGGGAGGTCAGCTACTACGGCTTCCCCGTCCAGCCCTTCGACCGCCTGGAGCCCATGCACCGGCGCGACAGCCCCAAGGGTGAGGGCGAGGACTGGCGCCGCCTGGTCCGCGCCGCGGACGAGGGACTGGGTCTGGCGCTGGACGACAGTCGCGATCCCGTCGTGGTGGTCGGCCTCGGCCAGGAGGTCAAGGGCTTCTGCGACACCAGCAAGCACCACACGCTCGTCGCCGCGACCGTCGAGGTCGGCGGCCTCCTGACCGCCACCCCCGCGCAGCTGGCCGCCGCCCTCGCGCCGGCCAGGGAGAAACTGGCCGCCGCCGAGACGGACAAGGCCCTCGCCGCGCTCGTCGACGCGCGCAGCGCCAAGCGCTTCGGCGGCGGCGTCCAGGAGGTGTGGTCACTGGTCACCGAAGGCCGCGTCGCGCACCTGGTGGTCGAGGAGGACTACCGGATCACCGGCAGCATCGACGGTGAAGTCCTGACCGTGGGCGGCGACGACGCCCACGACGACATCGTCGACTCGGTCGTCGAAGCCGTCCTGGAGCACAAGGGGCAGGTCACCTTCGTGCCGACGGACGCACTGAAGGAAGACGGCGGCATCGCCGCCGCGCTGCGCTACTGAGCGTGGACGCGGCTCCTGAGCGCAGCCGCGGGCACTGAGGGGAATCGCAAGCACTGGGGAGAATCGCGTACGGGGTCGTTCCCGTACGCGATTCTCCCTTTAGGCGCTGCGCCGGAAGTAGGGCAGACGCGACAGCGGGGCGGCCACCTCGACGGTGGCCGGGCCCTCGTGCGCGCTCCCGTCGCCGGCCGTCCAGACGCCCGGTGGGATCACCACCGTCCGTGAGCCCGCGCCCTGCTCCACCACCGGGGCCACCAGCAGATCCGTGCCGAGCAGGAACTGGTCGGTGATCCCCGCGTAACCCAGGCCGGGAAAGACGAACTCCAGGGGACGCTGGACCGGTTCGCCCGTACGGGACGACTCCTCGGCGAGCGCCAGGATCTCCGGGCCGAAGGAAGCGTGCAGCACGGCCGCCGCCCGGCAGTGGGCCAGGTGCTCCGCGTCGAGCACCCGCCACGGCGCGGCGGAGAACTGCATCATCGGGAAGAGCGCCGCCACTTGCGCATACCGTACGAAGAACTCCTGGTCGAGACCCTCACCCGGGACGAAGTTGAACTCCCCGCCGCCGATCATGTCCGGGCAGGAGGGGGAGAGTGAGTGTCATACGGGAAGACCCTTCAGGTGTCGGGGAGTTCGTGCGGAGTGTGCGGGAAGCGGAGCGGAGCCGCGGGGATTCCCTCCCCGCGGATCCGGACGCGCGCTGCCTACTTCGTCGTGAAACCCCGCTCCTTGCCGTACGCGGTGATCCGGTCCTGCCAGTCGCCCAGGCCCTTGGGAAGGTCACCGTCAGCCTTGTAGTGCTGGCCGACGGTGTCCTTGAAGACGCTGTTCGCGTAGACCTGGAACGGCAGGTACTGCCACCCGGGTCGCCCTTGAGGTCGACGCCGTACGTGGAGCCACTGTCGAACTTGAAGGACTGCGCGCCCATCTGCCACATCAGGCTGTCGGCCGAACCGGCGTCGCCCTGGTCGACGTAGGTCAGCGACGTGCCCGGGTCCGCGTCGTGCACCTTCTTGGCGCTGGCCTTGAACTCGTCCCAGGTCTTGGGCGGGGTCACGCCGAACTTCTCGAGGATGTCGGTGCGGTAGTACATGACCATGGGGCCTGTGTCCTGCGGCACGCCGTAGATACCGCCGTTGGCTTTCACCTTGGGGTACTTCCTCTCGAACAGCGCGACGGTCTTGTCGATGTTCGGGACCCAGGTCCAGAAGGTCAGTTCGGCCGGCTTGTCGAGCGCTGCCGCGAGCTGGTCGGCCCCGGCGGTCTGACCGCCGGCCGGTGCCGCGCCCGTGTCGGCGACCGCATCCTCACCGAGGCCAACGCCGACCTGCTGATCATCGTCGAGGGCATCAACTGGCAGGGCATCCCGACGGACATCACGCCGCACTGGCGGCCCACCCTGGAACCGGCCCGGACGCTGTCCCACACGCTCGTCCGCTCCGACAAACTCGTCTACTCCGCGCACTTCTACGGTTACACCGGGCCGAACCACACCGGCGCGACCGGCACCGGTGAGACCCACGACTTGCGCTACCAGGAAATGAGCCGCGCGGACCTGTTCGCAACGCTCAACCGCCAGGCGTTCTTCGTCTCCGCCGACACCGGCCGTCACTACACCGCCCCGGTGTGGATCAGCGAGTTCGGCATCGGCGACGACGAGACCAACCAGCAGTCCAAGACCTGGTTCGACAACTTCACCGACTACCTCGTCACCACCGACGCCGACTTCGCCTACTGGCCGCTCGTCGGCTGGACCGACCGGTGGGCGCTGACGCGCTACAACGCGCAGGGCGTACGGAGCGGCCTGCTCGACGGCGGCGACTGGCGCGCCGCCGACTGGAACAAGTTGATCAACGGACCGGCCAAGTCCGGCCAGGTGGACCGGGTTTCGACCTGGGACGTGCTCAGCCCCAACAGCGGCGACTTCAACCAGTCCCTGACGATGCGCGCGACAGGCGACTGGGACCGCGGCTCCTACAAGAGCTCCTGCCCCGACGGCCAACGGGTCATCGGCATGGCCAACTCCAGTGGCCGTGGCTTGTGCACCGACACGGGATCCACCACCGGCACCGGCTACACCGTGGTCAAGGACGAACGGTTCGTCAGCTACGACTGGGCCGGCGGCTACATTAGGACGCCACCGCTGTACCGGGCCGTCTCCAGGAGTCATTCCTGGAAACGGCCCGCTGTTCCACCGGGGCTGGCAGACCGGTCAGACCTGGCTGACCTTGCCGTCCAGCACCGCGAAGCGGCGGGTGACCTCCACCGCGTCCAGCATCCGCCGGTCGTGCGTCACCAGGAGCAGCGTCCCCGGGTACTCCGCGAGCGCCGACTCCAGCTGCTCGATCGCCGCCAGGTCCAGGTGGTTCGTCGGCTCGTCGAGCACCAGCAGGTTCACCCCGCGCGCCTGGAGCAGCGCGAGTGCCGCCCGGGTCCGCTCGCCCGGGGACAGCGTCGCCGCCGGGCGCATAACGTGCGTCGCCTTCAGCCCGAACTTCGCAAGGAGCGTCCGGACGTCCGCCGGGGACATCTCCGGCACCGCCGCGCCGAACGCGTCGATCAGCGCCTCGCCGCCCAGGAACAGCCCGCGCGCCTGGTCGACCTCGCCGACGACGACACCCGAGCCGAGCGCCGCCTGGCC
Source organism: Kitasatospora sp. UYEF31 (assembly GCF_057291755.1). Classification (NCBI taxonomy): domain Bacteria; kingdom Bacillati; phylum Actinomycetota; class Actinomycetes; order Kitasatosporales; family Streptomycetaceae; genus Kitasatospora; species Kitasatospora sp. UYEF31. The sequence continues at coordinate 68,792 of NZ_JBXAWK010000023.1, read as the reverse complement.
GCTGTCCGGCGTCAGTCGGCCGAGCAGCATCGCGAGCAGCGTGGACTTGCCCGCCCCGTTCGGACCGGTGATCGCCACCTTGTCCGCCCAGTCGATCTGGAGGTCCACCGGGCCGAGCGTGAAGCCGCCGCGCTTGACGGTCGCACCGTTGAGCGTCGCCACCACCGAGCCCGAGCGTGGCGCCGCGGCGATCTCCATCCGCAGCTCCCACTCCTTGCGGGGCTCCTCGACCACCTCAAGCCGCTCGATCATGCGGTCGGTCTGCCGGGCCTTGGAAGCCTGCTTCTCCGTCGACTCGGCCCGCGCCTTGCGGCCCATCTTGTCGCTGTCCGTGGACTTGCGGCGGGCGTTGCGGACGCCGTTCTCCATCCAGCCGCGCTGCATCCGGCCGCGCGCTTCCAGACCCGCCTTGGTGTCGGCGAACTCGTCGTACTCCTCGCGGGCGTGCCGCCGGGCCACCTCACGCTCGGTGAGATACCCCTCGTAACCGCCGCCGTACGTCTTGACCTGCTGCTGCGCGAGGTCCAGCTCGACGACCCGGTCGACCGTACGGGCCAGGAACTCCCGGTCGTGGCTGATCAGCACGGTGCCCGCGCGCAACCCGGTGACGAACTTCTCCAGGCGGTCCAGGCCGTCCAGGTCGAGGTCGTTGGTCGGTTCGTCGAGCAGGAACACGTCGTACCGGCTCAGCAGCAGCGAGGCCAGCCCGGCCCGCGCCGCCTGCCCGCCCGACAGCGCTGCCATCGGCAGGTCCAGGTCCACCGCGAGCCCGAGATCGGCCGCGACCTCCTCAGACCGCTCCTCGAGGTCCGCGCCGCCCAGGTCCAGCCAGCGCTCCAGCGCCTCGCTGTACGCGTCGTCCGCCCCCGGCGCCTCGGCCACCAGGGCTTCCGTCGAGGCGTCGAGGTCCTGCTGCGCCTGGGCCACACCGGTCCGGCGGGCCAGGAAACCCCGTACGGTCTCACCTTCCCGCCGCTCCGGCTCCTGCGGCAGGTGACCGATAGTGGCGCTCGGCGGAGACAGTGCGATGCAGCCTTCCTCCGGGGTGTCGAGCCCGGCGAGGAGGCGCAGCAGGGTGGACTTGCCCGCCCCGTTCACCCCGACGAGGCCGATCACCTCGCCCGGGGCGACAACCAGGTTCAGGCCGGAGAAGAGGGTGCGCTCGCCGTGGCCGGCGGCGAGGTCCTTGACGACGATCGTGGCGCTCATAGACCGCAAATGCTATCCGGCCCGCCGCGGCCGCCCACCGCGGTGCCCGTGCCGCCGGTCTTCCCCGAACCGGTGACACAGGCGTCCCCCGTTCGGGTGGCGGCCGCATCCCACGAACCGGTGATGTATTTGTCCCTCGTACAGGTGACAGCACGGTCGCTGACGTCCCGGTTCGGTGACGGCTTCGTCCCGTTCTTCCCGTTCCTGTCCTGAAACGGAAACAACCCGCCCCGACGCGCTCAAGTAAGCCGTTAGGCCGTGCACCGGGCTGTTGGGCTTGGTCCGGCGCCGTTCCTACCTCTTCTCGCGGAGCGGCAGTGCCACTGACACATGTGGAGGTGTGGCTTGAGTACATGGGGTTGGAAGTGCCGGGACAGCAGTTGCCCGGCCGATGGTACGAGTAAGCAGCGGTACCGGTCCTACGGGGCCGCCACGGTCGCGGCCAAGGCCCACACCAAGGCGACCGGCCATCCGACCGAAGTCGTCGAGTTCTCCTGAAGCCATTCTGACGCCGGGGCGGTCAGCCGTTGACCGCCCCGGCGACTACACCCACCGCCTTCGCGCACGCCGCCGCGTCCACGTCCAGGTGCGTGACCATACGCAGGAGCCGCGGCCCGAACGCGGACACCAGGACCCCCGCCTCCCGGCAGCGCCCCGCGACGGTCGCCGCGTCGGGGCCGGTCGCCGGCAGCGGCACCAGCACGATGTTCGTCTGCGGCTCCACCGGCGCCAGGCCCGTCTCCCGCAGCTGACGCGCGAGCGCCTGTGCGTTCCCGTGGTCCTCGGCCAGCCGCCCGATGTGGTGCTCCAGGGCGTACAGCCCGCCCGCCGCGAGGATGCCGGCCTGCCGCATGGAACCGCCCATCCGGTGCCGCATCCGACGCGCCCCGGCCTCGTACCGCGCCGGGAACATCACCACCGACCCGGCCGGTGCCCCCAGGCCCTTCGACAGGCACACGCTCAGTGTGTCGAACATTTGTCCGTACGTGGTCAGTGCCACGCCCGTGGCCACATGCGCGTTCCAGATCCGCGCACCGTCACAGTGCAGCGGAACCCCGGCCTCCAGGGTGATGCCGCGGATCTCCTGAAGCTGGTTGATGTCGTACACCGCACCACCACCCCGGTTGTGCGTCTGTTCCACCGCCACCGCACTGGTCCCGACTGTGTACGGGTCACCCTGACGGATCAACCGCCGCAGGTCCTCCGGCCGCAACAACCCCTGCGGGCTCAGCGTCGTACGCGTCTGCACACCCCCGTGCCACGACGCGGCACCGTCCTCATGCGCGACGATGTGCGCGTCCGCGTCCAGCACCAGTTCCCCGCCGGGCGGTACAAGGAGCCGCACCGCCAGCTGGTTGGCCATGACACCGGTCGGCACGAACAGCGCCGCCGACTGCCCGAACAACTCGGCGACCGTCTCCTCAAGACGGCGTACGGTCGGATCCTCGCCGTACACGTCGTCCCCGACCTCCGCCCCCGCCATCGCGGCACGCATCGCCGGCGCCGGTTTGGTCACGGTGTCGCTGCGAAGATCAATCAAGGTGTCAGCCATGCGGGCAGTCTCCCAGAGCACACAAACGTGCGACATCCGAGGATGGCTTCATGATTCACAACCCCGACGTGGCCCTGCTGGTCGGCCTTCAGGCCGCCGGGAAGTCGACCTTCCGCCACAGCGAACTCGCCGGCCGCACGGCCATCAGCAAAGACGACTTCGGCCGCAACCTCCGCAACAAGGAACGCCGCCAGCTCAGGCTGCTCGACGAAGCCCTCGCCCGCCGTGCGGACGTGGTGGTCGACAACACCAACCCCTCCCGTACGGAACGGGCCGCGACCATCGCCCTCGCCCGCTCCCACGGGGCGACCGTCACCGCCTACTGGTTTCCCCCCGACGTCCGGCGGAACCTGGCCCGCAACGCCGCCCGCACACCGGAAAAGCGGGTGCCCGACGTGGGCGTCTTCGCCACACTGAAGCGACTTGAGCCGCCGTGCCGCTGCGAGGGCTTCGACGTGGTCAACGTCGTACGGTTCGACGGCACGGGCGGCTTCACCGTGCACGAGGGGACCGACGAACCATGCCGACACGCCGCATCCGCGACCTCGAAGCCGACCAGCGGGCCCGCGAGTACTTCCACGGTCTGAGGCTGCTCTCCGGCGCCTGGACGGTCATCCGGGTGGACGGCCGCGGCTTCTCGAAGTTCACCGACGAGCACTTCGCGAAGCCCTTCGACCCGGCCTTCGCCGAAATCATGGAACGCACAGCACAGACGCTGCTCACCGAACTCGGCGGACGCTACGCCTACACCGAGAGCGACGAGATCTCCGTACTCTTCGACCCCGCGTACGACCTGTTCGACCGCGAGGTGGAGAAACTCGTCTCGGTCAGCGCCGGACTCGCCAGCGCGGCCTTCACCCACGAGTCAGGACACCTCGCGCACTTCGACAGCCGGATCTGGCTCGGCACCGGGGTGGACGACGTTCTGGACTACTTCACCTGGCGGCAGGCCGACGCGGCCCGCTGCGCACTCAACGGGTGGTGCTACTGGACGCTGCGCCAGGCCGGCCTGTCCGCGGGCAAGGCCACCGGGCAGCTCAAGGGGTTGAGCGTCGCGCAGAAGAACGACCTGCTCTATGCGTACGGCGTCAACTTCAACGAAGTCCCGGCCTGGCAGCGGCGCGGGACCGGGCTGTGGTGGGAGTCGTACGAGAAGAGCGGGCACGATCCGATCCGTGGCGTGGACGTGGTCGCGACCCGGCGGCGGGTGCGGGTGGAGCGCGAACTCCCGATGAAGGACGCCTACCGGGACCTGGTGGCCGGGCTTGCGGAGTGACGGGATTCCAAGATCCCGGTGTATCCCACTGTGTGTTTCCGATCAGTGGGATACCCGGGGATCTTGCCGGTCAGCGGTTCTCACACCTGCTCCCGCAAAGCGTGCCGCCTCAGCTTCCCGGTGCTCGTGCGGGGCAGTCGGTCGATGAACCTGACGGACCGCGGATATTTGTACGGAGCGATGGTCCGCTTCACGAACTCCTGGAGTTCGGACGCCTTGTCCGCGCTCTCCTCGACGCCGGACCGGAGCACGACGAACGCCGTGACGATCTCACCCCGCGCCAGGTCGGGCGCGCCGACGACGCCGCACTCCACGACATCCGGGTGCTGGAGCAGCGTGTTCTCCACCTCGGGACCGGCGATGTTGTAGCCGGACGAGACGATCATGTCGTCGCTGCGCGCCTGGTAGTGGAAGTAGCCGTCGGCGTCGCGGACGTAGGTGTCGCCGGTGTAGTTCCAGCCGTCCCGCACGTACACCCGCTGTCGGTCCTCGTCGGCCAGGTAGCGGCACCCCGTCGGGCCCTTCACCGCGAGATTGCCGGGTGTTCCGTCCGGTACGGGGATCCCGTTGTCATCGAGCACTGCGGCTTCGTAGCCGGGGACCGGCTTCCCGGTCGCGCCGGGGCGGATGTCGTCGCCCTCGGCGGAGATGAAGATGTGCAGCAGCTCCGTCGCGCCGATGCCGTCGATGATCCGTACGCCGGTGGCCTCCTGGAAGGCGTGGAACACGGGCGCCGGCAGCGTCTCGCCCGCTGACACGCAGCGCCGCAGGCCTTGGAGTTTTTCAGCCTTCCCCGCGGTGAGCATCGCCCGGTAGGCGGTCGGCGCGGTGAACAGGATTGTCGCGCCGAACTCGTCCACGGCATCCGCGAGTTGGGCCGGGGTGGCGCGTTCGAGGAGCAGCGTTGAGGCGCCGATCCGGAGCGGGAAGACCACCGAACCGCCGAGGCCGAAGGTGAACCCGAGCGGAGCGGTCCCGGCGAACACATCCGTCGGCCGGGGCTTGAGGATCTCCTTGGCGAACGTGTCGGCTATCGCCAGGACGTCCCGGTGGAAGTGCAGGGTTCCCTTCGGCTGTCCCGTCGTACCCGAGGTGAAGGCGAGCAGCGCCACATCGTCGGCGGCCGTCGGGATGCTCTGGTAGGGCCGTCTGGTCCGCCCGATGTTCGCGCAGAGGGTGGCGAGTTCCTTGCCGTACGCGACGATCCGCATCCGGTTCGGGCCACTGTGCGGCAGTTCGTCCAGGAACCGGTCGTCACACAGGGCCAGTGCGGGGCGGGCGACCGCGCAGATGTCCTCCAGTTCCCGCCGCCGCAGCAACGGCATTGTGGTGACAGCCACCGCCCCGGCCTTCAGCACCCCGAACCAGCAGGCCACCAGCCACGGATTGTTCGGGCCGCGCAGCAGCACGCGGTTGCCCGGGACCACACCGCACTCGCCCAGGAGGACCTGCGCGATGCGGTTCGAGATCTCCAGGAGTTCCCCGTACGTCCACTCGTCGTCCGAACCGATCAGGCACCGGCGGTCAGGACCGAGGCGCGCGATCGTCTCGTCGAGCAGGACCGCCGCGCAGTTGAGCCGTTCGGGGTAACCGAGGTCGGTGATCCGCGGCCAGAGGTCCCGCGGCGGCAGCCGGTCCCGGCAGAAGGTGTCCAGATGGGCCGAAGGTGACAGCTCCATGTACGTCCCATCCCGCCTTGTGGGCGTTTCCGAGTGGGGACTTACGGAAGTACGGCTGCGCGGGTGGCGTGGGGTGGGCCCGCTGGGTTCACGGTGTGCCCGCCCTGTCCAGGATGCGGCCTGTGTATGGCCCCGGCAAGCCCGTCGGAGGCAGGGGTGGTGGTGCGGACCTGTCTTCGACCTGCCGTGCGACACGGGAGTGTCCGGTTTCGGCAAACAGTGACAGCCCGTCCGGTCCGGCTCTGACCCACCGTGACAACACGGCCGCCGCGGGAGAACCGCTGGAAGGCGGCGTCCACCCGGAGCGTACGACTGGTCCCGCGAAGTCGGCGGCCGGCTGTCGGCTGCCGTCAGCCCGGTCGGGATCCTGTCGTGCCACTGGGCACCGCGCTCAGCGGGTTCCTGGTGGCGACGCTCGACCCGCGCCGCACCCTGCGGATCCGCGCGGTGGGGATCCTGGTGACCGGCCTCGCCGCGGCGGGCGCGGTGGCACTGCGCGCGCGGCGAGGACCGGATGCGGTCAGAACCCCGGTGTCCGCTGAGAGACCGTCAGCCCGTTCACAGACCGTAGGTCTTGGCGATGATGTCGCGCTGCACCTCGTTGGCGCCGCCGTACACCGTGGACACCAGTGTCGCCCGGACGTGCCGCTCCATGTCGTACTCGGTGGCGTAGCCGTAGCCGCCCATCATCTGCATGCCCTCCAGCGCGACCCGCTTGGCGGTCTCGGTGACCTTGAGTTTGGCCATCGAGGCTTCGCGCGGCAGCAACTTCGTGGGGTTCCGGTCGACTTCGGCGGCGACGGCGTACACGAGCAGTCTGCAGCACTCGACTTCCGTGGCCAGATCGGCGATGCGGTGCTGGAGGACCTGGAACTTCCCGATGGGACGCCCGAACTGCTCCCGCTGCTTGATGTAGCCGAGCGTGTCGTCGAACGCCCGGCGCGCGGTGCCGAGCATCAGGGCGGCGAGGATCAGCCGCTCGGTGTTCAGCCCGGTGATCAGCTGGGTCCACGCCTCGTCCACCGTGCCGATGACCGCGTCGGCCGGGAGGCGGCAGTCGGTGAAGAAGAGGTCGTTGACCTCCTTGCCGCCCATGGTGTCGATCCCGCGGATCTCCAGCCCCGGGGTGTCCGCCGGGACGTGGAACATCGTCATGCCGTGGTGCTTCGGCCCGGTGGTGCTGGTCCGGGCGACGAGGAGGATCGAGTCGGCGAAGTGCGCGTTCGAGCACCAGGTCTTCTGGCCGTTGACGGTCCAGCCGTCGGTCGTACGGTCGGCGCGGCAGGTCAGCGCGGCCACATCGGAGCCCGCGCCCGGCTCGGACATCGAGATCGACAGCACGTTGCCGGCACAGAACCCGCCGAGCACGGTCTTCTTCTGCTCCTCGGTGCCGAAGCGCGCGTAGACGCCCGCCGTGATCAGCCCGGGTCCGTAACCGGCGATGGGTGCCATCCCGTACGCCGTCTCCTCCAGGAAGAGGCACGCGTCGGTCATGCTGCCGCCGGCCCCGCCGTAGGCCTCCGGGAGGTTCACACCCAGCCAGCCGAGCCCGGCCATCGCGCGGTATGTGGTGGCGCTGTGCGGACTGTCCCCGCCGGTCAGAGCGTCGCGCTGTGCGCGGGTGCCGCATTCGCGGGTCGTGTAGTCGCGGATCGCGGCCACGAACGCGCGTTGTTCGTCGGTGAGGTCGAGCTCCACAAGTGCCCCCTGGGAGGTTGGGCCGAAGTGAGTCAAAGATACATTTTCCGTTGACTTGTGTCAGTGGTCGGACGAAAGATGCTTGAGGCCGGGCACCGGACGCTGTGCAAGCCCGGAGGGACAACACCCGTCCGGCCGGAACACCGCACAACCGAAGGAGTCCCATGCCATGACCGTCGCCGTACGTGAGGAAGATGTCCAGGTCTCCGCCCGGGGCCGGGAAGGCGTGCCCGCGCCGCGCCGGGGCTCGCTCGCCTGGCGCTACTTCGGGGACGTGCGCGCACTGCTGTTCGCCCCGGGGGCGCTGGTGCTCCAGGTGGCCCACCCGGTCGTCGGAGCCGGGGTGCTGGAGCACTCGGACTACCGCCAGGACCCGTGGGGCCGGTTCAACCGCACCTACAAGTCGATCACCACAGTCGTCTACGGCGGTGACCGCCGGTCGGCTGCGGAGAGCGACCGGCTGCGGGTGATGCACCGGCGGATCCGGGGCACGGACGGCACCGGGCGGAAATACCACGCGCTGGACCCGGAGGCCTACGCCTGGGTCCACCACACACTGGTGATGGGCATCGTCGACGCGCACGCGATGTTCGGACGCCCTTTGGATTCCCGCGAGTTGACCGGCTACTACCGCGAAAGCCGGGAGATCGGGCGGCTCCTGGGCCTGCGTCAGCAGGACATGCCGGAGACCTGGCCGGAGTTCCAGGCGTACTTCGACCGGATGGTCGGGGAACGCCTTGAGGACAACCGGGTGGTGCACGACGTGCTCGCCTCGGTGCGGCAGCCGAAGAAACCGGAGTCGTGGACCCGCCTCCCGGACCCGACGTGGCGGCGACTGGTCGGTCCCGTGGGGGAGATGGCCTACCTGGTCGCCGTCTCCGCGATGCCGGAGGCGCTGCGGGCACGCTGCGGACTTGAACTGACGCTGCGACAGAATCGTGCGGTGGAGCGCTTCGCGCGGATCGTACGGATCACAACCGGGCTCGTCCCCGCTCCCGTCCGGCGCTCTCCGGCGGTGCTTGTGCCACGGATCAGCGAACTGCTCGCGAAGCGGAGGAAGCGTGCCGCGTGAGACGGAACCACCTGGGCTGTACCCTCGGCTGCCTATGAACGCAGCCCATGACTCACCCCTGGCCCGAGCGCTGTCGGTGACCGCCCCGGTGGACACGATGACCGGCCGCATCCTCGACGCGGCGGTCGCGCAGTTCCGGGCGTTCGGCATCCGCCGCTCCACCGTGGAGGACGTCGCCCGCCGCGCCGGGGTGGGCAGGGTGACCATCTACCGCCGCTTCGAGAACAAGAACCGGCTGGTCGAAGCGGTGCTCGTGCGCGAAGCGCAGTTCTTCCTCGGCGAGTTCAACACCGTGGTGGCCCCGCTGCCCACCATGGAGGAGCGCATCATCGAAGGCTTCGGAGTGGCGGTCCGCGGCGGTCGTGAAGCCTTGATCGGCCGGCTCCTCGAACTGGAGCCGGAGGCGACACTGCCGTTCCTGACCGTGGCGGGCGGGCCGATCATGGCCGTCCTGCGCGACTACCTGGCAGCCGCGTTCCGGCAGGCACCGGACACCGCCGACGTGGACGGGCAGGAGGCGGCCAGGGTGGCCGAACTCTTCGTCCGGATAGCCGTGTCCTTCCTGCTGACCCCCGACGGCTGCGTCTCGGTGGACGAGCCGGAGCAGGCAAGGGAGTTCGCCCGGCGCTACCTCGCGCCGATGGTGGCGCGGGCCAGGAGGGCCTGAACCGGCGGGCCGGACCGCGGGGCTGAACAGGCGCGCAGTCCCGCAAGCGCTGGACGGGTGAGCCGGACCGGACTACTTCGGGCAGCCGGCGACCATCTCGCCGAGAGTGGCCTTCTCCCGCTGGTCGACGTTCAGCTTCCACGTCGATTTGACGGCGATCCACTGCTGCGCGTACGCGCACCACGTCGACTTGTCCGCCGGCTTCCACTTCGCCGGGTCCTTGTCGCCCTTGGCCTGGTTCTGCCGGTCCTCGGTGGCGTTGAGCACGGCGGGGTTGTTCGCGTACTTCTCGCGCTTCGTGTCGTCCCACGTGTCCGCGCCCGACCGCCACGCCTCGGCCAGCGGCACGTGGTGGTCGATGTCGATGTCGGCCGGCTTTGTGTAAGCCTTGCCGTTCCACGGGTCCACCCAGGTGCCGGACGTCACCTTGGTCCCGGTGACCTTGACGTCCACGCCCTGGAGGAAGAGCACCGCCTGGCGGGAGTCCATCCCTGGGTTCGGCAGGCCGGTGAAGCCCATCGCGACCGCGTTCGACCAGTGCGGGAACCGGGTGCGGCTGTAGCCCTTCATCGGGTGGTCCGCGGCGACCGGGAGCGCGTCGAGCTGCTTGACGAGTTCGCTCTTCGAGGCCAGGTCCACGGTGGGCCGCGCGGCCCCGGGCGGGGGTGTCGTCCCCGCGTCCTTGGTTTCCGAGGCGGTGCACGAGGCCAGGATGGCAACTGAGGCCGCGCAGACCAAGGTCGCACGGAGGGCGTGGGCCTGCCGCATGGTGGATCTCCCCGAGAAGGATATAGAACGTACGAGCGGACGCCGGACGTCTGCCCCAACCGTAGTCGAACAAAAGTCCAGTGGGGCGGCGCCGACAATCAGGACAAGGGCCGTCGGGTCGTCCGGGCGCGGGTCGTCGGGTCCCGTCGTGCGGGAGGCCGGGTCCCCGGGGCGCGGGACGTCAGTCCGCGCCGGAGGTCCCGTAGGCTCCGACGCATGATCAGAAAAGCCGTCGAAGCCGATGTTCCGCAGATCCACGCGATGGTGTGCGAGCTGGCCGAGTACGAGAAGGCCCGGCACGAAGTCAAGGCGACGCACGAGCAACTCCGTACGGCCCTCTTCGGTCCGTCCCCGGCCGCGTTCGCGCACATCGCCGAGGACGACAACACCGGCGGGACCGTCGGATTCGCCCTGTGGTTCGTGAACTTCTCCACCTGGCGGGGCGTGCACGGCCTGTACCTCGAAGACCTCTACGTCCGCCCCGACAAGCGCGGCGCCGGCCACGGCCGGGCGCTGCTCCAAGAACTCGCCTCCGTGTGCGTCGAGCGCGGCTACGCCAGGTTCGAGTGGAGCGTGCTCGACTGGAACGAACCGTCCATCGGCTTCTACAAAGCGCTGGGTGCCAAGCCCATGGACGAGTGGACGGTCTTCCGGATGGACGGCGACGCTCTGCGGGAGTTCGGCACCCGCTGACCGGTCACCGCACGCGCCGACCGCACGCGCCGACCGCACGCGCCGACCGCGTGCTCCAGCCGCACGGCCTGGCCGCGCGGTCTACCGGAACCGTTGACCTTCTGCCTTCAATGGTCAGGACATTGCGACGGATCCCAGGAGGACGCATGGCCCGGACGAACGTCAGACTCCTGCTCGTGGCGGCGGCGCTCGGGGGCGCCGCCTTCTGGAGCTCCCGGCAGAGCGGCCACTACCTCTTCGCCGCGTTCTACCAGCGGCGCAGCGAGGCCATGGAGAAGTCCTGGCTCGGGGGAGTGCGCGAAGAGCTCCTGCGCGACATCTCCGGCACGGTCCTGGAGGTCGGCGCGGGCACGGGCGCGAACCTGCCGCACTACGGCGGGGCGAAGCGCGTCGTCGTGACCGAACCGGACCCGGCGATGGGCCGCCGCCTCGCCGGGAATCTGCACACAGCCGCCGCCCCGGTCGGGATCGTGGCCGCTTCCGCTGAGCAACTGCCTTTCGCTGACGGGAGTTTCGACACGGTGGTGTGTACGGCGGTGCTCTGCTCAGTGAGCGACCCCGGGCGGGCCATCGGTGAACTCCGCCGGGTCCTGCGCCCCGGCGGTTCGCTGCTCTTCCTGGAGCACGTCATCGCGGAGCCCGGTGCCCGCCGCCGCCGTCAGCGGCGCATCGACCCGGTGTGGCGGCGGCTGTTCGCCGGCTGCCGCCTCACCCGGGACACCGTCGGAGCCCTGGAACAGGCCGGGTTCGTCATCGACGGCCTCCGGACGATCCGTGACTCTTCGGAGCTGAAGCCGTCCTCGCCGCTGGTCGCGGGAACCGCCGTACGCCCCTGACCCCCCTGCCGGGGATTGTCCGCGGTTGGACTACGGTCCGGCCCGGACGAGGGCTTCCGGACGAGGGCTTCCGGACGAGGGCTTCCGGACGAGGGCTTCCGGACAAGAGCTTCCGGACAAGAGCTTCCAGGCAAGAGTCAGAGCACAGGGGCGCACGATGAGCACGCAGTACGAACCCGCCAAGCCGGGTCTGGAATTCCTCGCGCGGTTCAGGGTCGCGCTGGACCCGGTCCTGCGACTGGGCGACACCCCGTGGGGGAACCGCCGGATCGTCAACATCGTCGGCGGTTCCTTCGAGGGCCCCCGGTTCGCCGGTGAGATCCTGTCCGGTGGCGCGGACTGGCAGGTCGTCCACGGCGACGGCTGCGCGACCATCGACACCCGGTACACCCTGCGGACGCACGACGGGGCGCTCGTCTACCTCCAGACGGGCGGCCTGCGGCACGGTCCCGCCGAGGTCATGGCCCGGGTCGCGGCGGGCGAGGACGTGGACCCCGGCACGTACTACTGCCGACAGACCTGCCGTTTTGAGACCGGTGACGCGCGTTACGGCTGGCTGAACCGCACGGTCGCGCTGGCTTCGGGCATGCGGGCGGCGGACACGGTCCTGCACGACGCGTACGCGGTCCTCTGAAGTCTCTTATGTCAACACGGTTGTCATAGATCGCGGCAGGGGTGATCCTTAGCTCTATCCGGTCCACATCCCTGTCGCGGTCAATCGCCGCGGCCGGGGATGGGGCGACCCAGAAATCGAGCAAGGGGAACTTCCGTGCGGGTGATCATCGCCGGTGGCGGTATCGGCGGACTGACGGCGGCACTGTCGCTGCACGCGGCCGGGATCAAGGACGTGACCGTCCTGGAGGCGGTCCCGCAGATCAGGCCGCTCGGCGTCGGCATCAACCTCCTGCCGCACGCCGTAAGGGAGTTGACCGAACTCGGCCTCGCTGCGGACGTCGCGGCACTCGGTGTCCCGACCGGTGAGCTGGCCTACTTCAACCGCTTCGGCCAGCGCATCTGGTCCGAGCCGCGCGGCGTCGACGCCGGTTACCGCTGGCCGCAGTTCTCCGTCCACCGGGGCCGTCTCCAGATGATGCTCCTGAACGCGGTCCTGGACCGGCTCGGGCCCGACGCGGTCGTCTGCGGTGCACCGGTCAGGACCTGGGAGGACACCGGAGACGGCGTACGGGTGCACACCCCGGACACGGCCTACGACGGCGACCTCCTCATCGCCGCGGACGGCATCCGCTCGGTGATCCGGCAGCAGCTTTACCCGCAGGAGGGCGCGCCGCCGTGGAACGGCCTCGTGCTGTGGCGCGGAACAACGTACGCCGAGCCGTTCCTCACCGGGCGCACCATGATCATGGCGGGCGACGGCAGCGAGAAGTTCGTGACCTACCCGCTGACGACCGAACCCGACGAACACGGCCGCGTCCTGCTCAACTGGATCGCCGAACGCGAGGAAGTCGCCACGGCGTACAAGAAGACTGCGGGTTTCGACCCGGCGCTGCTCAACGACCGGGATTCGTACAGTGTGACCTTGACCTGATGATGGGTCAGTCCCGATGCGGCCTGAGTGTGCCAGGTCCTACGATGCTCGGCATGCTCAGGCGGCTGATTCCCCCGATGACTGTTCTTGCGCTGGCGGCTGCCCTCACAGCCTGCGGCGGGGACAGCGGTTCAGGCCCTACAGCCGGACACCGCATCAACCTTCTCGAACTCCGCGCGGCCGCCGCTCCACTCAAGGACGGCGGGCCGGTCTGCCCGGTCGCGTACGACATGGCCAAGGCCGCGAAGAGCGCCGGGATCCCCGGCGACGTGGTGCCCGGGACCCCGGCCGCGACCGCGGAGGCGGCCACCGCGTCCGACGCCGAAGCGGCGGCGGCGCGGGCCGACCCGGTGAACAGCAAGCTGTCGTTCCTGGCCCAGACCAACGGCGTCCACGTGGAATGCGACTACCGCGTCGGGACCGCGCAGGTCACCGTCCGCACGTGGGTGACCGAACGCGGCGGGGCGCTGAACATGGCGCTGCCGCAGTTCCGGGCCGACACGGGCATGAGCATGGAATCGCTGCCGGAGTACATCACCACGATCTACAAGACGCCCTTCGGCAAGGCACTCCCGACCCCCGAGGGCAAAGTCGCCGGGGTGCGCGTCCCGATGGACCAGAAGACCTTCCCCAAGAGCGACGCGGGGATCACCGTGAAGACCGAGGGCCTCGCCGCAGACCAGGTCACCGGCCTGACCGAAGCCCTGGCCGCACAGGTCTCCTAGCGCCTGGTCCGGTGGGAAACCCAGAACAGGCCCGAGAAGACCGTCACTCGCGCATCTCCGGCGGCAGCTCGTCCTGGCGCGCGAAGGTCCCCTCCGGCAGGACCCGGCCGCGCGGCACGTTCTGCCCCCGGCGGCGGTACGTGTTGCACAGCAGACAGCGTCCCCACCCCGGCGGCGTCTCCTCGGCGGGCTCCACCGCGCCCTGCGGGTGCACGTCGCAGCCGGTCAGTGACAGGGGCCGGGTGGAATCCTTCGCCGCCAGCCACAGGGCACGCGTGGCCTGGGAGATCTTCTCCAGGTCACCCTGGGTCGAATAGGGACCGGCCTCCTGGAGGAGCTCGTCCACCGCCCGGTGCAGGCGGCGGAGGTCGGCCAACTGGCCGGGAAGGCCCTCGGGTACGCGGAAGGAACTGGATGCCATGACGTCGAGGGTAACCCGGTCAGTTGCGTTCGAGACCCAGAAGCAACTGTTTGCGCGGCAGCCCGCCGCCGTACCCGGTCAGTGAACCGTCCGCACCGATCACCCGGTGGCACGGCACGATGATGGACACCGGATTGCGACCGTTGGCCATGCCCACGGCCCGCGACGCCGACGGCTTCCCCAGCCGCGCGGCGAGCCGGCCGTACGACGTCGTCCTCCCGTACGGAATCGTCGTCAGCGCCCGCCACACGCTCAGCTGGAACCCGGTGCCACGCGGCGCCAACGACAGGTCGAACGTCGTCAGCTCCCCGGCGAAGTAGGCCCCGAACTGCGCCACGGCCTCCTTGAAGGGGCCGCGGTCCTCGACCCACTCGGCGCCCATCGACGGGGCGTACTTGTGTTCGGCCCCCATGTGCACGCTGGTCAGCGACCGCCCGTCGCCGGTGATCAACAGTTCACCGACGGGGGAGGGCTCAAGGGTGTACCGCACCGGCCCGTCCAGGCGCGGCAGGAACTCCACCGGCTCCCAGACCTCCTCGGCCGGGACATCGAACAGTGACATCTCGCTCATGCCTCATCATCCTCAGGGGTCTCACGTACGGAGTGGGTCTCACGTACGGAGTGGGTCTCACGTACGGAGTGGGTCTCACGTACGGAGTGGGTTTCGAGCACGGAAGGAGTTTCGAGTACGGACCACACATGGTGCATCGCGTACGAACGCCAGGGCCGCCAGGTCGCGGCCAGCTCCGCCACCGCGGCGGGCTTCGTGTCGCAGCCGAGCCGGGCCAGGCCGTGCTTCACGCCCAGATCCGTCGGCAGGAACACGTCAGGATCACCGAGCGCCCGCATCCTGATGTACGACGCCGTCCACGGGCCGATGCCGGACAGCTCCTGCAACCGCGCGTCGGCCTCGTCCCGGTCGGCACCCGGGCTCAGCTCGACCTTCCCGACGGCCAGCGCGCCGCACATGCCGACGAGCGCCTTCTTCCGGGCACCCGGCATCGGCAGGTCCGCGGGATCGGCCTCCGCCAGCGCCGCCGACGTCGGGAAAGCGTGCGTGAGCCTGCCGTCCGGGGAGGTGAGCGGCTTGCCGTACTTCACCGCCAACCGCCCCGCGACCGTCCGCGCCCCCGCCACCGACACCTGCTGGCCGAGCAGCGCGCGGACGGCCAGCTCCGCTGGATCGACATGGCCGGGGGAGCGCAGCCCGGGAGACCCTGAAACCAAAGGTCCGAGTACGGGGCTCCCGCCCAGCGCCTCGGCGACGGCCTGTGGATCCGCGTCGAGGTCGAGCAGCCGACGGCAGCGCTGCACCGCGGTACCGAGATCCCGCAGATCCGCCAAGGCCAACCGGCACTGTACGTAGCCGTCCCCCGCCGAAAGCTCGACAACCCCCGTCGCGTGCGGAAGGGACAGCACCCGCCGGTAGACGCCGCCGGAGAACTCCTCGACCCCCGGCACAGCGCGCAGCCCGATGAACCCCAGCAGCCTGGGCAGATCGATCGGCGGCCGGTACGGCAACCGCAGTGCGATAGTGCCCGGAGCGGCGGTCTCCCGCCGCCCTGGAACGGACGCCCGAACCTGCGACGGCGTCCGCGCGAACACATCCCTTACGGTTTCGTTGAACTGCCGCACACTCGCGAACCCGGCCGCGAAAGCCACCTGCGTCACCGGCAGCCCGGTGGTCTCCAGGAGCACCCGCGCGGTCTGCGCCCGCTGCGCCCTGGCCAGTGCCAGCGGACCGGCCCCCAGCTCCGCCAGGAGCAGCCGGTTCAGCTGCCGCCCGCTGTAGCCGAGCTGCGCCGCGAGCCCGCTGACCCCGTCCCGGTCGACCACACCGTCGGCGATCGACCGCATCGCGCGGGCGACTACGTCCGCCCGTACGTTCCACTCCGGCGAGCCCGGCGACGCGTCCGGACGGCACCGCTTGCACGCCCGGAACCCGGCCGCCTGCGCGGCCGCCGCCGACGGGTGGAACTTCACGTTCTCCCGCTTCGGCGTCTGCGCCGGACAGCTCGGCCGACAGTAGATGCCCGTACTGGTCACCGCAGTGATGAACCAGCCGTCGAAACGGCTGTCCTTACTGCTGATGGCCCGGTACCTGCTCTCGTCATCCTTCATGGGGTCCAGTCTCGTCGCTTGACACCGAGACTACTAGCGGATTTCGGACATCGCCGTTTCGCGGTGCACTGCGGAATATTCGCACAGGCTCGTCGCGGGCCGCCGTAATGACCCTGGAGCCTGCGGGGAGGGGTGATTCCCCGCAGACCCCAAGATCATCACACTAGTGGCATTTCAGGCGGTCCGGGAAGTCACCCGAACCCCGGGGTTGCCGGCGGTCAGCGCTCCGGTGAGCGCCGCGCCGGCGTCGGCCAGTTCCGCGTCGCTCATCGGCTTGAGCGCGTCCAGGATGAACAGCGCGTGGGTGGTGTTGTGGGAGATGCGCGTACGGACGCACTGGCGCCAGTTCCACCGGCGGCAGGTGACGCCCGCGTCGTCCCGCCACACGACCTCGCCCGCGCGCGGGTGCTCGGCCTCGAACTCCTCAGTGCCGTCGGCCCGGACGAGCCGGGCCGCACCCACGTAGCGGTCCAGGTCCTCGCCGCCCACCGGCACGACGTGCGCGATGGAGACCGCGTTGTAGATGTCGGTCAGCCGGTCGATCCGGGGGAGTCCTTCGTCGAGCCGCCGGAGCAGGGCCTCCACGCTGGGCCTGGTCCGCTGCGGCTTCGCGCCGAACGCGCGGTAGGCGTCCCGCCACGCGACGACGTGCGGGTGGTCCCCGGACTCCTTCAGCTGCTCCATCTGCTTGCGGGCGGACTCTTCGGCCCCGCGTAGCAGGTCCTCGCTGAACCCATCGCTCGGACCGGGTTTCAGCCCCTCGGCTTCGATGAGCAACACCCGGTAGTCCGGCTGGAGTTCACGTACGGCCGCGTCAACGGTGACGGCGTCGAGCATGGTCACTTATTCCCCTCGCGGTGGTGCGGGTGGCAGGTGGACGGTCATCAGCAGTTCGCAGCCGCCGCGCCCGGCTCCCCGGTAGGAGTGCGCGACGTCCGCGTCGAAGGCGGCGGTGGTCCCGGCGGGGACGGTGTGCGCGCTGCCGCCGAGGGTGAGGGCCAGGGTCCCGGACAGCACGGTCACGGTCTCGGTGACACCGTCCGGATGCGGGTGGCTGTCGTACGTCTCGCCCTTGCCGAGCAGCCATCGCCAGAACTCGACCGGCGTGGGTCCTGTGGTGAGCAACAGGCGTGCTTCGCCGCCCAGTTCGCCGCGCCACAGGGGTTCGGCGTCCACGGTTTTTGCGAACCGCACCCGTTGTTCCGCCGGCTGCTCAAGGAGTGCTGACACCGGCAGCCCGAGCGCGTCGGCGAGCCGGACCAGCGTGGCGAGGTTGGGGTTGGCGGCGGCGTTCTCCAGCGCCACCAGCGCACCCTTGCTGACGCCCGCCCGGACGGTCAGCTGGTCCACGGACAGTCCGAGCCGGGTGCGCGCCGCGCGCACGTTGCGCGCGACGTCCGCCATCGCTTGATCGCCGGTCAACCGCTCCACCATCCTTCGGTCGGTTGAATGTATCAGGCGGTCGGTTTGTTGTGTCCACCGGAATTCGCGGGCAGGGCGGCCGTAACGGTCACCCAGGTCCGGCACCGCCTGCCTGCCCCGAGGTCTCGTCGGTGATCCACGCGGACTCGACCGACCGGCGCCTGTCTTCGCGGCGGCGATCCGCAGGAGTAGGTGATTTTGGCCGCTGAGGGGTGTCGCCCCGGCCAGAGAAGCTGATCTTGAGTGGTCTGTGACGCTGGGGCGTTACTTTCCACTCAAGGTCAAGAGCGTGCGCGTGTCCGTAAACCCCCTTGCCTGGGCGGCACTTCAGGCGTTGGCTGTACGTCCATGAAATACACCCAGCTCGGACGCACCGGTCTCAAGGTCAGCCGACTCGTGCTCGGCACGATGAACTTCGGCCCGCAGACCGATGAGTCCGGCAGTCATACACTCATGGACGCGGCCCTCGACGCGGGCGTGAACTTCTTCGACACCGCCAATGTGTACGGCTGGGGCGACAGCAAAGGGCGGACCGAGGAGATCATCGGATCCTGGTTCGCCAAGGGCGGCGACCGCAGGGAGAAGGTCGTCCTCGCCACCAAGATGTACGGCTCGATGCTCCCCGGCGGGGAGGTCTGGCCGAACCACGACAAACTCTCGGCGCTGAACATCCGCCGGGCCGTCGAAGCCAGCCTCAAGCGGCTCAACACCGACTACATCGACCTCTACCAGTTCCACCACGTCGACCGCAGCACGCCCTTCGAGGAGATCTGGCAGGCGATCGACGTACTGGTCCGGCAGGGCAAAATCCTTTATGCGGGATCGTCCAACTTCCCCGGCTACAAGATCGCCCAGGCGAACGAGACCGCCGCCCGTACCGGCCGCGTCGGACTGGTCAGCGAGCAGTGCCTCTACAACCTCGCCGAGCGCCGCGCCGAGATGGAGGTCATCCCGGCGGCGCAGGAGTACGGCGTCGGCGTCATCCCCTGGTCCCCGTTGCACGGCGGGCTCCTCGGCGGCGTCATCCGCAAGGAGCGCGAAGGCGGCGCTGCCCGATCCGGCAGCGGCCGGTCGGCGGCCTCGCTCGCGAACACGACCGTACGGGCCCAGGTCCAGGCGTACGAGGACCTCCTCGACAAGCACGGCCTGGAACCCGGCGAGGTGGCCCTGGCCTGGCTGCTGACCCGGCCGGGGGTGACCGGACCGATCGTCGGACCGCGTACGGAGGAGCAGTTCGCGTCGGCGCTGCGGGCCGTGGAGCTGGAACTCCCGGACGAACTGCTGGCCGCGCTGGACGAGGTCTTCCCGGGCCCGGGTCCCTCGCCGGAGGCTTTCGCCTGGTAGTCCGCCGGGACCAGCCCGAGGAGTTCCCGCGGGGGCGGTCGCCGCGGGAACTCCACAGGCACTGCCGGGCGACGCTGTCCATCGTGTATGTTTCAGCGCGACACGGTCTGGACTGACCAGTTCTGCCGTACTCAACACCGCACAAGCCAAGGAGGTGGGACCCAATGACGCTGTGTCAGATCGGGTGCTCTCCCTCCGCGATTGTGCGGTCAGCCTGAAATAGGTGACCGAGAGAGCGCCCTTGGCGTCCCGAAAGGCTCTCTCATGCTGGTCTCCTCGGCACCTCTCCACCGCTCCGTCATCGTCTCCAAACTTCGTGCCGCCGGCTGTGTGTTCGCCGAAGACGAGGCGGAGTTGATCCTCTCCACCGCACAGACCCCGTCCGACCTCGTCGCCATGCTGGACCGGCGCGTCACCGGGGTCCCCCTCGAACACGTCCTCGGCTGGGCCGAGTTCTACGGCCTGCGGATCGCAGTCGACCCCGGCGTCTTCGTTCCCCGCCGCCGTACGGAATTCCTCGTCCGCCGGGCCGCCGGCCTCGCCCGGCCGGGGGCCGTCGTCGTAGACCTGTGCTGCGGCTCGGGCGCGGTGGGCGCCGCGCTGGTCGCGGCACTTGGCCGGATCGAGCTGTACGCCGCCGACATCGACCCCGCCGCGGTGCGCTGTGCCCGCCGCAACGTCGCCGCCGGTGGCGGGCTGGTGTACGAAGGTGACCTCTACGAGCCGCTGCCCGCCTCCCTCCGGGGCCGCGTCGACGTCCTGGTCGCCAACGCGCCCTACGTGCCCACCGGGGCGATCAGGCTGCTGCCCCCGGAGGCGCGCATCCATGAGGCCCGGGTGGCGCTCGACGGCGGAGCGGACGGATCCGACGTTCAGCGGCGGGTGGCCGCCGCAGCGCCGCAATGGCTCGCGCCGGGCGGCCACCTGCTGATCGAGACGAGCGAACGCCAGGCAGATCGGACCGCCGAAACCGTCGCCCGCAACGGGCTGATCCCACAGGTCGTCAGTTTCGATGAGCTGGACGCCACCGTCGTCATCGGAACCAGGCCCGTCCGTAGGGCGTAGCCCGGAAGCGGGTTCCGGTAATCGACGGCTGTTCATCTGCATTCCGGGTAGTCGTCGTTGTAACCGGCCTGCTGGCGCTGAGGGGGGCCATGAGCAATCCGCTTGATCCGTACAACCCTGATCCGTACAACCCTGATCCGTACAACCCCGGGCCACTTCCGCCGGGCCCGTACAACTCCGGTCCCTACAGCAGTAATCCGCCCAACCCGTGGGAGCCCTTCCGCCGCCCCAGTCGCCTCAACCGGTCCAGCCTCCGCTGCCCACCGGACCAGTGGGGCCGCCGCCCATTGTGCTGTTGATTCTGCTCGCGACGGTGGGAACGCCAGCGCTTCAGCCGCTGGGAGGCGTCCTTTGCGGGGGACGGCAGGTGTCCGGTCCGCTGACTGAAGGTAGCTCCCAAGCCGCTGGAACTGGAAGCCTCGGTTCACATGCCCCGCATCGGGTGCGGACTGGCTGGCGGGCGCTGGGAGATGGTGGAGCGGTTGATCATCGGTCGGCTCATCGACCGGGGGTAACCTCGCGGCCGTCCGCCTTCTCCGGCGGTCCGCAACTGATCTGTCGCTGAGTCAGGTCCGGAGCTACCTGGCAGCTGTCGCAGCTTCCGGAACCCCACCCGCAGTGCTGGTGGAGCTGACCGTGCACCTGCGTTGGAGACTCCGGTGGCCGATCCTGGCAAGCGGCCCGCCGCTTACCGCGCGGTCCGCAGCGCCGTCCCCGCAGCCACCCCCACCAGCAACGCCGTCAGATGCCCGGCGTCTGTGAACCCCGGATCGTCAAGCAGCGGCTTCACGCCCAGCAGGCCCACCAGCAGCGGCACACTCACCGCCCGGCCGGGCGCGTGCGCCGCGATCGAACCCAGCAGGCAGTACGTGCCGTAGCTGACTCCGACGTCCACCGCCCCATCCGTTTCCGGGTCGCGGGCGCGGAGTTTCAGCCCCGCGTAGACCAGCGCGGTCGTCCCGGCGTGGCCGAGCAGGAACAGCCCCGCCGACCTGCGGCTGCCCCAGTACAACTCCGCGCCGCCGAGCAGCGCGAGCAAGGTGGCCGCGTCGCGCGGGGCCGGCTTCCGTTCGACCAGCAGCGCGCTCGTGAACAGGGTGTGCAGCCGACGCAGATCGAGGTTGACGACATTGCTTGAGTTGGCCCGTACGACGGACTCGGAATGTTCACTCCGATGTACGAACGCACTCCCGGCCATGACGGTCGCGGTGTAGGCGGGGGACCAGCGGAAGCGGGACAGGATGCGCACCCGGCAGGTCTATCACTTCGCCGGGGGTCGTCCCCCGGCAGACGCAGCACCTGTCGGGCGCGAACTTATGGAAGCCGTGATCGGATTCGAACCGATGTGCTCTGCTTTGCAGGCAGATCCCTGGGCCTCTCGGGCATACGGCTGGGCTGGTTTCCTGTTGTTTTTCCCAGACAGACAGACAGACAGACAGACAGACAGACAGACCGACCGTAAGAGCCTCCGTGATCGCGCATCAACGGTTCCCCGTGAGATGTAACACAGCGTTCACAACTGCGTACGGATATCCCTTGGCCGCAGTCGGGGCACCCATGGCAAGCTGACCCCCGTGAACGGGCCTGAGATCACCATGGACATCGCCGCGGAACTGCGGATCTTCGTTGCGCCGAACCGGCGTGAAGGGCGCTTCGCCGTGACCACCGACGGGATGTCGACACTCGGCCACGTCGTGGAGGCGGCGGGGATCCCGCTGACGGAGGCGGGAACGCTGACCGTGAACAAGGGGACGGTCGAGCCGTCGTACGTCGCCGTACAAGGCGACCTGGTCGAGGTCGCGGCCGTCGCGCGCCCCCAGGGGCTGCCCGCGGACGTGCCGTTGAAGTTCCTGCTCGACGTACACCTGGGCACGCTCGCCCGGCGGATGCGCCTGCTCGGGATCGACACCGCGTACGAGAACCTGAACGACGACGCGGACCTGGCCGCACAGTCCGAGGCCGAACAGCGGGTGATGCTGACGCGGGACCGCGGGCTGTTGCAGCGCCGGCAGATCTTCGCGGGCGCGTACATCTACAGTGACCGGCCCGATGAGCAGATCAAGGACGTACTGGAGCGGTTCGCTCCGGAGCTTGTCCCGTGGACGCGGTGTACGGCGTGCAACGGGCTGCTGGAGTCCGCCGGCAAGGACGAGGTGGAAGCCCGTCTGCTGCCCGGCACGGAGCGGTCGTACGACGTCTTCGCGCAATGCACCGCGTGCGAGCGGGTGTACTGGCGCGGCGCCCACCACGAACGTTTGGAAGCGATCGTGGCGGACGCCGTGAAGGTGCTCTCCTGAAAAGGAGGGAACTTACTTCTTGCCGAACCGGCGCTCGAACTGCTCGACGCGGCCGGCGGTGTCCATGACGCGCGACTTGCCCGTGTAGAACGGGTGGCTCGCGGACGAGATCTCCACGTCGACGACCGGGTAGGTGTTGCCGTCCGTCCACTCGATCGTCTTGGTCGACGTCATCGTGGAGCGGGTCAGGAAGGTGAGCTCCCCGACGACGTCGCGGAAGACGACCGGGTGGTAGTCGGGGTGGATGTCAGGCTTCACGGTGGGCCTCCTGCTCGGGCGTGGATGTGGGGGGAACGCGGCGGCCGGCCGCCGCATTCCGGTTCCGGGAAGCCACTGGAGTCCCCGGCCGGTGGTGCTGATCCGGCCGGGGACCCCAGTGGTCTCCCAGATTCCCTGGATGACCAGGGCCTAGGTGCTGGTTCCCCGGTCAGACCGGGGAACCAGTGCTAGCGCTGCTTCTTGCGGGCCTCGGCGCCGGTGGGGTTCGAGGAGTACGGAAGGAGCGCCATCTCACGGGCGTTCTTCACTGCCTTGGCGACCTGGCGCTGCTGCTGGGTGGTGAGCCCGGTCACGCGGCGGCTGCGGATTTTCCCGCGGTCGGAGATGAACTGACGAAGGAGGTTGAAGTCCTTGTAGTCCACGTATTCGATCTTCGCTGCGAACAGCGGGTTCTTCTTGGGCTTGCGAGGTTTCAGCGTCTTTTCCGGACGCGGTCTGGCGGCCATGCTTTGCTCCGTACGTAGTTAGGCGGTCACATCGAGGAAAACGGCGAAGGGATCAGAAAGGGTACGCCAGAAGGCGGGCCCTTGGGCGATCTCCTCGTCCGTGAGCAGGCATGCGTCCAGGACTTCGAACAGCGGATCGCGGTCCAGCCCAAGTGCGGTGAAAGCCACCTGTTGGCCGCGGTCGCCGTGCAGCGGGTCCCAGTCGAGGGCTGCGGCGGCCTGCCGAACGGCCGGCATTTCGTCCCAGACTTCATCGGTCACCGCTGCCAGCCACGGTCCTGCGGTCTCAATGGTCAGGTTGCCGCCGGCAGTGCTCCAGGACAGCAGGTCGTCGGGGCGGCTGGCAAGCCACACGCGTCCCCGGCTGCGTGCAGCCCCCAGGACGATATCCTCCAGCGCCTCGAACAGTCGCCCCGGGTGCAGTGGACGGCGTCGGTTCCACAGCGCGGTGGCCGCTCCGCCGAGCTCGGCGTCGAACGGAAGCTGCGCGCACGCGGGGTGCACGCCGGCCGACGCGGCGACGACGTCGAAGCCCGCGAGGCTCTCCGCGGCCAGGGTCCGCGACGCGAGGCGGACGACGCGGGCGGCGGGGTGGAGGAGCCGGATGAGCTCGTCGCCGGGGCCGGTTTCGGCGTCCGCGGGGCAGACGATCAGTGGCGCGTATTCGATCTGGCGGGCCAGGACTTCGGCGACGGTGCCGTCGTCCCCGGCGGTCATCGCCAGGTCGATGTCGGACAGGTCGACCGGCTGGGTGAGGTCTTCGGGCAGCCGGCACGGGTCGACGGCGGTGACGACGGCCGTCAGCAGCAGGGACTCCCCGCCGTACGTGACGACGGACTCGGCCGCCTCCTGGAGGTCGACTGACTCCCAGGTCTCGATGACGGCCGTGCGGTAACGGCCCGAGGCGGCGAACGCCTGCAGCAACGGGAGCAGGTCCTCACGCAGCCCGCAGCAAGCGCAGTCGTTCTCCAGCTCGACCCGGACCCGCTCGATGACGCCGGTCGGGTCGCTGACCACACGTTCGATCAGTCCGGTGCCGTTGCGGCGCAGGTTGTGGTGCACGACGACGGCTTCCGGCGCGGTTTCGAGCAGTTCGGACACCGTCGCCCGCCGGACGTCGGCGTGCAGACCGCCGACGAGGACGACGTTCATCGGTGGACGGTCCTCCATGCGGCTCACCTCATTCCAGCAGTGCGGTGGAAACGATTTTCATTAACTTACCGCACGCCAGGCCGGTAGTCCCGCCCGCACAGTCGTCCCCCAAGGAGAACACGGCCGAGGGGTGCGGCCCAACCGGGGTCAGGGAGGGGCCGTACGGGTGAGGATATCGATCAAGTGTTCCGCACGCCCGTGGCACTCCCCGCCAGCCAGCGGTCCCACGTCAGGTTCCAGTCGCCGTACCCGTTGCCGAACTCGTCCATCGGCTTGCCGGAGCTGCCCACCGCGTAGACGACGTCGCCCTTCCGGGAGAGCCCGTACAGCCACTCGGCGTCCGCCTCGGACATGCCGACGCAGCCGTGGCTGACATTCTCCCTGCCGAACGATTCGGCGTTGTCCGGGGCCGCGTGGATGTACTCGCCGCTGACCGTCTCGCGCATGCTCCAGTTGTACTTCCCGTAGTACCCGTCCTTGTGGCCGCGCGGGATCCCGATGGTCCGGGAGTCCATCAGGACCGTGCCGTCCTTGGCCAGGACGACCTTCACACCGTCGCGGGTCTTGAACCGGGGTTCCCCGCCGCTGAACGGGATCGTGCGCAGCGTCTCGCCGTTCCGTACGACCGTCATCTTGTAGCTCGCGAGGTCCAGCGTGGAGACCATCGAATCACCGAAGGCGAACGTGACCCTGCGGTCCTGGCCCGCCGCGGTGCCGTCGGCCAGCTTCACCTCGGCGAGCCTGGCGTCCAGGGTGACCCTGGTGTTCGCCGGCCAGTACTTCTCCGGGCGGAAGTTCAGGTAGGTGCTGCCCTTGGCCTCGCCCCAGTGCCACGCTCCGGTGACCTTCGCCGGGCTGGTGGTGACCTTCAGCCGGCCCTCGATGCCCGCGCGCAGCGACGTGTCGATTTTCAGGTTCTTGAAGACGATCGACACGGGGTGGCCGACGCCGACCGTCTCGCCCTCCAGTGGGGCGATCTCCGGCTTCACCGTCCTCCGGGCGCCCGTCAGCGTCGCCGCGGCCGGGGCGGGAGCGCCTGACGGCCGCGTGGAGGGTGTCACGGGCGTCTTGGGTGCTGGGACGCCCAGGGCGGCGTCCTGGGCGGCTGGAGGTGCCGTACGGGCCTTCTCCGACGGGGAGCCGCACGCAGCCAGGGCCAGGCCTGCGGTGAGGAGTCCGGTGAGGGCGCCTGCGGGCGTGCGGAAACGGCGACTGCGGGCGGCGGATATCAAGACTGCGTCGGTCCTTCGAAGGGGTGCGGGGAGCATCCGTACGATACGGTACGGCCCGATAACCTCCCGAAACGGACATCTGTCGAGTGGGTCTGAGTCCGTGAAGGGCTGGTGAAAGGCCCGCGGGAGACCGGCGGGTGTTCGAGGAGCCGTCAGCCGGGTTCGCCCGGCGCCCGGTCCTGGCCGCGGTCGCTGACGCCCAGTCACACAGCGGGCGTTCCGGTGACGTCGTACAGGTGGTGCACCGGGTCGTGGATGAAATAGCGCGCGAGCGACTCCACCGTGAACACGGACCCGTCGCTGCGGTTGCCCGTCCGGTCCCACTGGTCGCCGGAGACCTGCTCGAACCCCGCGGCCAGGACTTCGGCGGCAGCGGCCAGGCCGCCGTCCGCCGCCAGGATGTCCGTCCAGGCCCCGGCGTTGGCCCGCAGCAGCCCGGCGACCGCTTCGCGGACGACGCCCGGGGTGTCGAAACCGCAGTCGGGGCAGGGCAGTCGCAGGACCCAGGTCCAGTCTTTGGTGTCAGGAGTGATCATGGAATCAAGAATCGCGACCGCCGGCCCTTCAGCACCAGCGAAATATCCTGCGGGATTCCGTTCGGCAGAACTGAACAGTCAGGTCAGCGTGACCGCGATGCCGACCGTGCCCTGCTTCCCGCGCCGCAGCCGGCTCCCCAGCATCGTCAGCCGGCCGACCACGCCGTACTTCTTCCGGATCGCCACCCTGGCCTGCTCCGAACCCGCCTCGTCGAGCAGCCGCGCGGTGCCGGGCACGGAGTCGCCGAGCGGCTTGCCCCGCAGGTCGCACGGGCCGACGAGCACAGCCGGGTTGTTCCGGATCCGCTTGACCTTCCACGAGTCGGACACCGTCCACACGATCAGCTCCGCACCGTCCCTGGCCACCCACACCGGAGTGGGCACGGCGGTGCCGTCCTTGCGGAAGGTGCTGACGAGGAGGTACTTGCCGTCGCCGAGGTGCTGCGTGTCCGTTGCCATGGGCCGACTCTGTCACGGCCGGCCACCGCGGAATACGACAACTGAGCGGCACCACGCCGGGAATGACCCGGTGTGGTGCCGCTCAGTTGTCGAACAACTGCTGACCCGGCTGCGTCCTTCAAACAGTCGGTCGTATCAATAGCGCGGGGGCAGTTGCCCCGGGTTGCCCGGACCGGGCGCGCGCGGAGTCGGCACCTGCGACTGCTGGCTGAACTGCGGCCGCTGCGGGAACGGCGGCGGGTTCGGCACCGCGGACGGGTTGGTGCTGTAGCCGTTCGGGTTCGGCTGTGCCTGCACGGGACCGCCGAACGCGTTGAACGAACCGCTCGGCGCACCGGCCGGTTGCGGCTGCGGATAGGCGGACGGCGCCGGAGGAGTGCCGTACTGGCCACCGCCCTGCTGCCCGCCGCCCTGCTGGCCGTTGGCGTACTGCCCGTTGGAGTACTGGCTGTTCCCGTACTGGCTGCTGCCGTACGGCGCGGGCTGTGGAACAGCGCCGTACTGGCCGCTGTTCGGGTTGGGCCCGCCGGAGTTGTGACCGAATCCGTTGTTCCCGTACTGCGGGCGCGACGATTGGCCACTCGGCAGCGCCGGCAGTGCCGGACGCGACTCCTGCCGGTCGCCCATCATGCCGCCGTAGCCGAGCCGGAAGTCCGGAATGGGCAGATGGAAGGGGGTGTTGTCCGGTCGGCCCAACTCGGCCACCAGACGGTCGTAGATCGGGGTCTCCGAATACGGCGAGGTGTAGCCGCCGTCATAGGCACGAGCCGAGGTCATGGCCGATAAGGTACGCGATCCTCCGTGGTTGGGAACCCCCCGGGGCCGTTGTTTTCACGTTAATCCGCGCTCATGTTTCCCGCGGGTACGGACGAAGTCCCCCCGCGCAACTGATATTCGCCTGTGACCTGGGGTTTCGCCCCCATTCGGGCCGATGTGAGATAGCTCGCCCACAACTCTGGCCAACCCGTGGTAAGCGGAGGATGATTCAGCGCGACTGACTGCTGCGGCGTCCGGATGGTGACAGGCGAACGGCGGCGTACCCCGGAGAGGGGTGGACGTGCGATCCCGAAAACGCATTTCAGGAAATTTCCATAATTCGACGGTGGTTTCCCCGCTGCGCAAAGCACCGCGCCACCGGGACGGAACCGACGCGATCGACGCGGCGCTGCCGGTGGACACCCGCCCTGATCCGCCCCCGCCGCCCGACGTCCTCCTCGACCGCGTGCACGGCGGCTGGCTCGGCCGGCACACGACCGCGCCGGAGTCCCTGGACCGCAGCATCTTCACCCTGCGCATGGTCGAGACGTACGGCATCGGCTTCACACCCGCGGACGCGGCCGCGGCCTGGCTCCGGATGATGCCGCTGCTGCACGGCGACGCCGCAGACTCCGCGGCGTACACGAACCTCGGTGAAGGACTCCTGCCGCCGGACACCGCCGAACCCCGGTGGGCCGACTCGGACGGCGCGATGCGCCGCGCCGACCTGTACGGCTTCTTCGCCCCCGGCGATCCGCGCCGGGCCGCGCGGCTCGCCCGCAAGGACGCCGCGGTGACCCACAGCGGCGAGGGCCTGTACGCGGCGATGTGGACGGCCGCACTGTTCTCCGTCGCGTTCACGGCCTACGACGCCGAGCAGGCTGTCGGCCTGTCGCTGCGTCACCTGCCGCCGACCTGTCAGGTCGCCGAGACCGTCCGGGCCGTCATCGTCGACCGTGTGCGGGGGACAGGGCTGCCGGAGGCCACCGGAACACGGGGTACCGCGGTCCGGTCGGCCGGTTCGCTCGCCGCCGCGTTCCTGTGGAGCGAAGGCGACTGGGAGCAGTGCGTGGAACTCGCGGCACCGGAGAGCGCCGCGCTGGCCGGTGCGCTGGCCGGGGTACGGAGCGGCGCGGAGCGCTTCGCCCCACAGTCCGGGCCGGTCGCCACGGCGGTCCCGGAGGCGGGGGACTGCCGGGTGATCGACCTGGCGGCGCGCACGTGCGTGCTGGCGGTGTGAGCGGCGGTGTGAGCGGCGGGGTGTCCCCGGCGGATTGAGGGCACCCCGCCGCCGTCAGATCCGCGCCGCGTGCTCCTGCACCCGCACCACCGCGTCCGCGATCCGCAGCACCTCAACCTCCGTCATATGCGACCAAAGCGGCACCGTCAGCACCCGCTCGGCCAGGTCGTCGGTCACCGGCAGCGGCCGGAACGGCAGGTGAGCGTACGCCTTCTGACGGTGCACCGGCGGATGGAAGTAGCGCCGGGTGTCGATGCCTTCGGCCTTGAGCGCCTCGGCAAGCCGCACCGTGCCGAGGCCGAAGAGTGTCGGATCGACGATCAGTGTCAGGTCCTTCCACGTGGAAGTGTCCCGCGTGTCGAGTCGCGGCAGCCGTACGCCGGGAAGTCCCCTGACCCGCCCGGCGAACGCCCCCACCATCGCCGTCCGGTGCGCCACCCGTTCCTTCAGTCCCCGCAGTGAGACCAGCGCGACGGCGGCGTGCAGCTCGGACATCCGCGCGTTCAACCCCGGGAACAGGCAGTCGTAGTCGCCCGGATTGCCGTAACCGCGACCGATCCGCACGGCCTCCGCGAGGCCCTCGTCGCGCGTCGCGACGATGCCGCCCTCGCCGGCCACGACCACCTTCGTCGGGCTCATGCTGAAGACTTCGGCACTCCCGAAACCGCCGACGGGACGGCCCCGGTACGTCGAACCCAGACCGTGCGCGGCGTCGTAGAGCAGCGGGACCCCGGCCTCGTCGGCGACCTGCTGCAACTCGTCGGCCCGGCAGGGCGTTCCGTACACATGGGTCGCCATCATCGCCGTCGCGCCCGACTCCGCGACCGCGCGGGCCGCGTCCACCGGGTCGAGTGTCAGAGCGTCCGGCTCCACATCGGCGAATACGGGTGTGCCGCCGTTCCAGTGCGCCGCGTGCGCGGTCGCCGAGAACGAGAACGACGGCATCACCACCGGCCCCCGCGTGCCCAGCGCCTGGAGCACCAGCATCAGGCCGCTCGTGCAGTTCGACACCGCCACGACGTACGGGACGTCGAGGACCACGGCGAGTTCGGCCTCCAGCTCCCGCACGGTGGCCCCGTCGGTCAGCTGCCCCGAGTCCAGGATCGCGTCCAGACGCTTCATCAGCTCAGGCCGGTCCGGTATCTGAACCCGCGTCAGTGGCAGACCCTCCGGAAACGCCGCTTCCCCACCCAACACCGCAGGCAGACTCATCTTTTCCCCCCAGATACCCGTGACGACGGAACCGGCGGCTGCCTGGAACCGGCCTTGCCCGCAGGGCCCTTGCGGTCCGCCCCGGGAGGCGGTGGCAGCGCGAAGAGCACCAGTACGAACGGGAACACCTGAACACGCTCACGCGTCAGGATCCCGA
The DNA here is from genome assembly GCF_057291755.1 of Kitasatospora sp. UYEF31. Taxonomy (NCBI): domain Bacteria; kingdom Bacillati; phylum Actinomycetota; class Actinomycetes; order Kitasatosporales; family Streptomycetaceae; genus Kitasatospora; species Kitasatospora sp. UYEF31. Next base: position 38,932 of record NZ_JBXAWK010000023.1, on the reverse strand, counting down.
AGTTGTGGATGTTGGAGAACGCCATCGCGAACAACAGCACGTAGATGATCGAGAAGGCCACGTACGGTTGCTTGACCAGCAGTTTGGGAATCCGTCGCAGCCGCGACCAGGTCGCCACCACCATGCCGAGCAGCACCACGCCCTCCATCGACGCGATCAGCGCCTGGAGGTTGTGCGCCTCGAACGGGAACGGCCGGAAGACCACCGTCATCAGCGACTGCGGCAACTGGAACGGCGAAATGCTCGGCGCGGCGGCGTCGGCCACCACCGAACCGCCCTGCCCGGTCTGTGTCTGGGTCTTGGCGAGCACGGCGTTGGCCGAAGTCACACTGACGTCAGCGGTGTTGAAGAACTTCCCCACCTGTTTGAGCGCCACCACGCACCCCGCGCCGATGGCCACCGCGCCGACACCGGCCCGCAGCGGTCCGAGCGCGGAGACCTGGTCGGGTTTGCTCCGCAGCAGATAGGCCACCACCAGCGCGCCCATCGCGATGACCGTCACATGCGGGCGGACGAAGCCGGACCCCACCATGCCGAGCGCGAGCATCACGAACGCCCCGCGCCGCCGGGCCAGGAGCAGCGCGGCGCCGTAGGTCGTGATGCCGAGCGTGAACATCATCCAGGTGTCCTTGCCGATGCCCGAAGGCCAGAACAGCAGGGACGGCAGGAAGAAGACGAGGTACGCGTAGCGCTTCCGGTCGCCGTCCGGGAAGGCGATGGTGAAGGAGCGCCAGAAGAGGTACAGGCCCCAGAACCCCAGCCAGGAGTACACCAGGTAGCCGCCGAGCAGTGACTGCCCGGTGAAGGCGTACACGGTCCCGGTCAGGATCATGATGAAGCCGGTGCCGACCACCTTGCGCCCGATGTCCACGTCGAAGTCGCCGACCCGGAACTGGTCGGCCACGAAGCGGCCCACTTTGTCGTACAGGACGGCGTCGGCCTGCCCGTCGTACAGCACGAAGGACATCCAGTAGCGGGCGAACGAGCACAGCAGTTTGAGGATGACGGCGTAGATGACCAGGCGTTGCAGCCACGGTTCATCGTGGACCGTGAGGCGCTGGAGCAACGGCACGCTGATGGTCAGCAGTAGCGGGAACACGATCAGCGCGCCCCACATGTCGTACGCCTTGTGCTCCATCGACCACGCGAACGCACCCGTGTAACCCGTGACGATGATGATCGCGAGCGCCGACCCCCACGGGAGCCTGACGGCCACCTAGAAGACCTCCAGATCGCCGAGCGCGAGCTGCCACTCACTCAGGCGACCGGTCTCGTACGGGAGTTCCCGCAGCGCCCTGGTCACAAGACCCATCCCCAGGCCGGGCGCGGTCAGATACCCGGCCGTCGGGGCGGCCCGCTTCAGATTCGATCCGCAGGTCGGGTGGGTGGCGACATGGTCGCAGCCGGACAGCTCCTTCGAGGCGACGGCATTGAGGAGACGGCGCGCGGTCCGCCGGTCGCCCGGCCGGGTCAGCACTTGCGACAGGGTGAACTCGCGCAGCGGGCCGCGCATCCGCGGCCGGCCGAAGGCCACCCCGGCCAGGATGCCGTGCTCGTACGCGGCGACCACCCGGTAGTCAAGGCCGGGAGCCGCGCCGTACCGCCAGCCGAGGTAGGCGGGGGAGAGCTTGGTGTGCAGGCGTTCGGGGTGGTGCGCCGACTCCGCCGCCGCGACCAGCTCGGCGAGCCCGCGGTGCGCGGCGGGGTCGCCGAAGAACTGCCGGGCAGTGGGGAACCGGCACACGGCCGGTCCGGCTGACGGGTGCGCGTTCATGTCCCGCACCCCCCGGAGGAACCTGGCGGGGCGCAGGACCCGTACCGCGACCGGCACGTGACCTACCTCGTGCCAGCCCATCTTCAGATAGCCGGGCCTGCTGCTGCTGTTCGGCGTGTTGAACACGAAGTCGGCACCGAGGCTGCCGTCTCCGACGAGTTGCAGGGTCAGCTTCTTGAACAGGCCCCGGCCCTGTGCGTCGGGGTGCGTGGCGGTGTCCACCGCGCGGACCGCGCGCACGGTTTCGCTCCCGCGTTTGAACTCCCAGCGCAACAGTAGGCGTACGGCGACGATCCGGCCCGAGTCCGCGACCGCGACCAGGCCCGGACTCGGGCCGAACGGACTGTCCAGGTGCTTCCAGCTGAAGAAGTCGGAACTGCGGTCGCCGGTGGGGCCGCCGCCGAGGCTCGCGCCGAGCAGGTCCAGGAGCTGCGGCAGATCGTCCCCGGTGTACCCGCGGACGCGGTACCCGCCGGCGATGGGGTCCTCGCGTGGGGCGGTCATCCGGTCAGCACCCGTCCGTAGAGCAGTTCGATCCGGCGTTGGGCGTCCGCGACGTCGAACGCCCGGGCGCGTACGGCGGCGGCTTCGCCCAGCATCGTCCGCTGCGCGGGATCCACGGCGAGGCCGACCAGGACAGCGCCCAGGGCCTCGGGGTCGCCCGGTGGCACAAGCCGGCCGTCGACACCGTCGGTGACGATCTCCGGCATCCCGCCGACACGGGTGACCGCCGCCGGGAGCCCGGTGGCCATCGCCTCCATCAGCGAGACGGGCAGCCCCTCCTGACGGGAACTCAGACAGAAGACGTCGAACCCGGGCAGCAGCTCCGGGACGTCGGAGCGGGAACCCGCGAAGACCACGGACCCCGCCAGGTCGGGCTCGGCGGCGCGGGCGCGCAACCCGGCCTCGAGGGGTCCGGAGCCGATCATCACCAGCGTCGCGCCCGGAACGTACCGACGGAGTTTCGCGTGCGCGTCGAGCAGACAGGCCTGGTCCTTCTTCGGCGTGAAGTTGGCGACCGTGCCGACGACGAAGGCGTCCTGACCGAGGTCGAGCCGGGCGCGGGCCCGCGCCCTGGCCCCCGGGCCGGCGATGTGCGCACTCAGGTCGGGCCCGTGGTGGACCACTTCGACCGGGGCCTTGGCCCGCCGCGGGTCGATCGACTCGGCCACGGCCCGCGACACCGCGACGACACCGTCCACCCGTCCGTACGTCCACGTGTTGGCGATCCGGGTGGCGGCCCGGTAGCGGGGCCACAGGTTGTGCTCGGTGTGCACCATGGGGAGGCGCCGGGGCAGTAACAACCGGGCGGCCACGGCCGGGACGGGGGCGTGCGTGTGTATCAGGCCGTAGCCGCGCGGCCGGGCGAGACCGCGCAGCCGCAGCGGCCAGCGGCGGTCGAGGCCCGCGCCCTGTTTCCGCGAGCCCAGGCAGTGCACCGTCAAGCCCTGTTCGCGCAGCGCGGGTACAAGCGCGTCCTTCCAGGGCAGGACGTACGCGATCTCAACCTCGTAGCGCGAAGTGTCGATGTGCCGCGCGCAGTTCACCAGCAACTGCTCGGCACCGCCCCGACCCAGGCCCTTGGTCAGCCACAGCACCCGGACCCGGTCGCTCATGGCTGGTCCCCGCTGCCGGGCCGGGGGGAGGCCGCGGGGTACGGCGCGCCGTAGCCGTCCCCGGGGTGCCCGTCGTCGAACGGGCCCGGGGCCAGGCCGCGGCCCCCGTCGACGTCCTTCGCCCAACTGGGCGTGGCCCGCGAGGAGACGGCGACCGTGTCGTCGTCGAGGTCGTCCGGGTCGCTGATCCCGCCGGTGGGCAGCGGCCGGGGCTGGCCGAGGGGGGCGTCCACCGCCGTGCGGGGGGTCCCGGCGACCGGCCGTGCGCCCCAGCGGAAGGAACTGTTGCCACCGCCGCCGGTCTCCGTCGCACCCACGAGGGCGATCCCCGCCACGGGTACACCCGTACGACTGATCAGATCGGCGACCCGACCGGCCTGGTCGGGGGACAGGTTGCCGCTGCGGGCGACCACAAGCAGCGCGTCGGCGTGCTGCACCAGATCGTTGGTGTCGTTGGCGAACAGCAGCGGAGCCGAGTCGAGCAGCACGATGTCGCCGTGGTGCCGGGCCTGCGCGATGACCTCGCCGATGTGCAACAGCAGGGCCGCCGGGTAGGAGGTCGGCGCCCCGGCGGTGACCATCCGCACGTTCGGGACCGGCGTGGAGCGGATCACGTCCTCGAGGTTCATCGGACGCTCGGCGGTCAGCAGGTCGGACATGCCGGCACCAGGCTTCGCGTCGAGGTAGAGGTGCGTCTGCGGATTGCGGAAGTCGCAGTCCAGGACCAGCACACTGCGCCCGGCCTCGGCGAGTGCGGCGGCCAGGTTCGTGACGGTCGACGTGCGCCCGTCCTGCTGGCGGGCCGACATCACCAGCACGACCGGAGCCGGGTTGTCGTAACCACGCTGCTGCGGGACGGCCGCCGGCCTGCGCGGACCCGGGCCGGGCCGGTCACCGCCCAGCCGGAAGGCCAGACCGGGCGGCCCGGACAGCATCAGGGCCGACCGCAGGGCCCGGTAGGCCTCGGCGACGGGGGAGTCCGGGCGCGCGGCCACCAGCACCGCGTGCCCCTTGCGGTGGCGGCGTGGGGCCGGTGGGATCTCCGCCAGGACCGGGAACCCGAAAGCCTCTTCGACCTGCGGCCGGGTGCGCAGCCGGGTGTCCATCCGGTCCAGCATCAGCGCCGCGACCAGGCCGAGCGCGAGCCCGAGTGCCCCCGCCAGCGCCAGGCGCAGCGGACGCGAGGACGGCGCGAGGATGCTGCCCTTGGCGTCCGGGATGCTCTTCGGACCCTCCAGGACCTGCATGCCCGGGTCGTTCAGCGCGGTCGACAGTTGCGCGTACTGGATCTGCAGGGGCTTGAACACGGAGAGCTTGGCGTCCAACTGCGCCTGGAGTGCGGTGGACTTCTTGCCGCCCGCCGAGGCGGACTGCACCTGACTGTCCAACTGTGCGATCTCCTGGTTCAGCTGGTCGAGCTGGGGTTTCATCGTGTCGGCCGACGCCTGGTTGGCCTTGCGCTGGGTCTCGGCGAACACCTTCACCGTCGTCTCGGCCCAGACCTGCGCGCGCTTCTCAGCCTCGGCCTGCGACCCGCCCTTGGCGGTGACCGTCAGCATGCCCAGTTCGTTGTTCGCCCCGGCGGTGACCTGACCGGCGAGCAGGGCGGGGTCGGCGTTCAGCTTCACCGCGGACTGCTTGGCGACTTCGCCGCCGTCCGCGATGATCTGCACGCGGATCAGACTGAAGTCCTTCGGCGTGTTCGGGGAAGCACCCAGGCGGACACTGCTGGACCAGCCCCGCCCCGCGCCCTTGGGATCGGAAGGCGTCAGCACCATCCCGGCCACCAGCCCCACGAACAGGCAGGCCAGGACGAGACGCCAGCGCCGTTGCAGGACGGCGAGGTAGCTCGAGGAATCCAACGGTTGCTCCCCCTAGTGCTGTGTTCAGCGTCCAACGCAGTGCTTCGCCGCCGGATTCCGCACCGGGTGCGCATCGGGCACCGTGCAGTTGGCCAGGACAACGCACCCCCCTGGCGTGCTGATCCCGGCCTGCCTGATCCTTCGTGCACATTCCTGCGAGCTGATCGTCATGCCTACCGCGCGACCCCGCAACCGCTTTGGCGGAATCCGCAGGTGGTTCCCGGTTTCGAAGCCTAGGTGAAGCACCGTCAGAGGAGAGGCCCTACGTGTGGGGAAGCTGTGAAGGTTCGGCACACGTGAGCGCACGGGCTACTGGCAGGACTCTGCTCAGTGTCCGGCGACCGCGCGTGCGTAGAAGGCGATCATCCGGTCGGTCACCTCGGTGATCGTGTACGTGGAGAGGAAGCGCCCACGGGCTTTCTCCGCCAGGGCCAGCGCGGTCACCCGGTCGGTCAGCGCCCGCACGATGGCCGCGGCCAGCGCGCCCGGGTCCCCCGGGGGCACCAGCGCGACGTCACCCACCGTCTCCCGGACGGGCGGCAGGTCGCTGGCCACGACCGGCACACCCACACCCATCGCCTCGATCAGCACACTGCCCAGGCCTTCCCAGCGGGACGGCAGCACGAACACATCGGCGGCACCCATCAGTTCGGGCACGTCCGCGCGGGCGCCGAGGAACCGCACCCCGGTGTTGTCCATGGCCTGGAGTTTTGTCGTCTGCGCCCCCGCCCGCCCCGCCACCACCAGCTCGACCTGCGGGACCCGGGTGTGGACCTGCGCAAAAGCCTCCAGGAGGACGTCGATGCCCTTCTGGTACTCCTGCCGGGCCGCGCACACCACCAGGCGTGTGTCGTCGGCGACGCCGAGTGTGGCGCGCGTCTTGGCCCGCTGCGCGCCGGCCTGGGCCAGCCGCAGCGGATCCCGGCCCCGGGGGATCACGTCGATTTTCGTACGGGGGACCCGCAGGCGTTCCGCCATCGAGTCCGCGACGTGCTCGGTCAACGCGTGGAAGCGGGTGACCCGGCGCGCGGTGAGCGCGTCGAGGGTCTGCGCGCCGCGCACCTTCCAGGACTTCAGCCCCGGGTCGTTCACATGCTCGGGGCCGTAACTCGCGTTGACCAGGCTCGACACGACCGGGGTGTCTCCAGCGGCCAGCCGCCCGGCGATGTCGGCCTCGAACAGGCTCGTGTGCACGAGATCGGGGCGGCGTTCCCCGATCAGGCTCCGCAGGGCGCTGATCCGGGCTGGTCTGGACGGGCGGTGCACGCCGAACAGGGTGGCCCCGGCCGCGTCCAGCTCCTCCTGGAGCCCGTCACGGTCCGTCAGATAGGCGATGTCGAGACTGATCCCGGCGCGGGTGAGGTGCGGGGCCATGGCGGCCAGGGCCTGCTCCGCACCTCCGTTGCGGGCCAGACTGTCGATCACTTGAAGTACACGCACGCTGCGGATCCCCCCACTCGCGGATGACGGCGTGAGTATGGCAGCGGGGGTCTGGGCAGCGGGGTGGAACGGGTGGATTTCGACACCGGGAAGGTTGTTCGGAATCTTGCGCTGACCCCGTTCACGCGGGTTCCCAGGTCCGTAGCGGTTCGAACTGGATCACACGCCTGCCCTGCCAGAACACGAGGCTGAGGTCCGCGGACGGTTGCGAGTCCGGAACCTGCTTGATCACGTGCCCTCTGCTTCCGGCACCCGCGAGTGGGGGGAAGTTGATCAAGAGGCTGCGCCAACCCCGACCGCCCCGATCACCCCCGAACGGCCTCCCCCCACCCCCTAGATCCCGTAGGTTCGGTGTCCGAGGCGGACTCGGGTGTGCTGGACGGGGGTTTGGGCCGATGTCGGTGTCAGTGCTGCACGTGGTCACCGACCCCCGGAAGCGGGGGGCCCAGGCGTTCGCGTACGACCTGCACCGGGAACTGCTCCAGCGCGGGCACAACTCCGACATCGTGGCGCTCGCCGGTGAGGGTCCCCTCGACATCCCGGCACTCGGTTCGGCGCGGCTGAACATCCGTACGCTCCGGGCCTTGCGGCTCAGAGCGCAGGACAAAGAAGTAGTCGTCGCCCACGGGTCCACCACACTCCCCGCCTGCGGGCTCGCGCTGCAGAAGACGACACCGTTCATCTACGTCAACATCGGCGACCCCCGGCACTGGACCGGCACCCGGCTGAGCCGGGCCCGGACAGGCGCGATGATGCGCCGGGCCGCGGCGGTCGCGCCCGTGTCCCCGCAGGCCGTCGACATCCTGACCGAACGCTTCGGGCTCGATCCGGAGAAGATCCACCCCATCCCCAACGGGCGCTGTACGGAGGAGTTCTCGCCGCCCACCGAGGCCGAACGCACCCAGGCCCGCAACGACCGGGGCATCCCGCCGCACGCCCGCGCGGTGCTCGGCATCGGAGCGCTGAGCAGCGAGAAACGCTGGGACCTCGCGGTCGACGCGTTCGCCGCCAGCCGCGCGGACCTGTTCCTCATCGCCGGTGACGGACCGCTGAAAGAGCAGATCCAGGAACAGGCGGAGCGCAGCGCCCCAGGCCGGATCCGGCTGCTCGGCGCGGTGGAGAAGCCCCTGTCGCTCTACCACGCCGCCGACGTCGTCATCCTGGCGAGCGACAGCGAGGGTGTCCCCGGCGTCCTGGTCGAAGCCGCGCTGTGCGGCGTCCCGGCCGTGGCCACCGACGTCGGATTCGTCCGCGACGTGGTCCGCGACGGGGAGTCGGGGATCCTCGTCCCACCCGGTGACGTACGGGCGTTGACGGACGCGCTCGACACCGTCACCGACAGCAGGTTCCTGCTCGGTGTCCAGGCCCTGCGGCACGCCAGGGGGCGGTTCGCGATGGCCGGAGTGGTCACGGCCTGGGAGGAACTCCTCGGTCAGGTCGTCCGCGGAGCACGCTGAGGAACCGGGAACCACCAGGTGGTTCAGCAAAATCCAGCCGGGGCAAACCAATCGACCGGCACGGGCCCCCGGCGTGTGCCAAGGTGGGCTGCGGACACCGTGGGGGTGCGGCTGCGGGCTGCGACAAAGACCGGGCCGAGCGGACTGCAGTTGGGGGAATTACTGTGGGGGATCGTGTCGAGGACGTCATGGACGGGGTGGGTTCCACTTACACCCCCGTCAACGGGACGAACCTGGACCATGTGCCGAACGCGCGGCCGCCTGCGGGGCGTCATGCCCGCAGACCGGTGCCCGTCCCGGACGGCCCGCCGCCGGAGCTGCGCTTCAGACGGCGCGCCAACCTGGTCCGCTACGTCCGCGCCCTGTGGCGGGCCCGCGAGCTCGTGCGCACGCTCGCCGAACGCGACCTGCGGGCGCGCTACAAGCAGGCCATGCTCGGTTTCGCCTGGGCCGTCATCACCCCGCTGATGCTGATGCTGGTCTTCACCGTGATCTACCAACGGGTCAGCACCCAGAAGGACTTGGGCCTGCCCGACGGCGTTCCGTACGCACTCTTCTCCTATCTCGGTCTGCTGCCGTGGACCTTCTTCATGACCTCGGTGACCCAGGGCGCCAACGCGCTGGTCTCCAACACGTCACTGCTCAACAAGGTCTACTGCCCGCGTGAGGTCTTCCCGATCGCCGTGGTGATGGTCGCGGGCGTCGACATGGTGATCGCGTCCGGTGTGCTGCTGGTCCTGTTCACGGTGCTCACCACCGCGCCGGCCGCGACCTTCTGGGTCTTCCCGTTGTTCCTGCTGATCCAGCTCGCGGTCACCCTGGGCGTGGTGTTCTTCCTGTCGGCTGTCGTCGTGTACTTCCGCGACATCCGGCACATGCTGCCGCTCATCATGCAGATGGGCATCTTCGCCACCCCGGTCGCGTACGGGCTCAACAAGATCACCCACGACTGGCTGCTGCTGTACGTCGGCCTCAACCCGCTCGCCGCGGTCATCGACGGCTACCGGCGCACCATCCTGTACGGGCAGATGCCCGACTGGCACGTCACCGGGGTCGCGGGTGCGTCGGCGCTGCTGATCCTGACCGGTGGCTACCTGTTCTTCAAGAAGCTCGAACCGGGGATCGCCGATGTCGCCTGACGCTCTCGAAACAGCGCGGACCAGCCAGGACACCGCAGTGCGGACCAAGGGCGCGCTGCCCCCCGGCAGCCTCCAGGTCGACCACCTCTGGAAGCGCTTCCGGGCCGACTCCACCCGCATGCTGCTGCGCGACAACCTCGGCCGGATCGCGCGCAAGGTCACCCGCAAGGACTCCGCGGACTACCGCTGGGTGCTCCGGGACATCAACCTGTCTATCAAGCCCGGTGAGGCCGTCGGCCTCATCGGCTCGAACGGGTCCGGCAAGTCGACGCTCCTCAAGCTCCTCACCCGGGTGATGTACCCGTACGCCGGGAACATCGAAGTCACCGGCCGCGTGGGTGCGCTCATCGAGGTGCGGGCCGGTATCCACCCGGACCTGACGGGGCGTGAGAACGCCTATCTGTACGGTTCGCTCCTCGGTTTGAAGCGCACCGAAGTCGCCGCCCGCTTCGACGACATCGTCGAGTTCGCCGAGCTCGACACCGCCATCGACCGGCAGGTGAAGTTCTACTCCTCCGGCATGCAGATGCGCCTCGGCTTCGCGGTCGCGGCCTTCCTCAACCCGGACGTCCTCCTGGTCGACGAGGTCCTGGCCGTCGGCGACGCGGTCTTCCAGCAGAAGTGCCTCGACCGCATGCGGATCGTCCTCGAACAGGGCACGACCCTCGTGCTCGTGTCCCACGACCTGGCCTCCGTCGAGTCCGTGTGCACCCGCGGGGTGTGGCTCGACCAGGGGATCATCAAGGTCGACAGCGACATCCGGGACGTGCTGCGGCACTACCGCGACAGCGTCGAGGAGGAGACCGGGCTGCGGCAGGCGACCAACGAACAGGTGCGCCTGGAATCGTGCGACGTGCGCGGCCCCGACGGGCGCGGCACGTCCACCAACCACCCGGTGACCATCTCGATGACCGCACTGTCGGGCGTCTCCCGCAAGGCGGTCCTGCACATCGGTGTCACCGAGGGCACCGCCAGCCCGGTGTTCACCCTGCGGCGCGACGTCCACCTGGACGCCTCCGGCACTCCGGTCGTCTGCACGATCGACCGGCTGCCGCTGCCCCGCGGGCGCTACACGCTGTTCGTCGGGGCGTACGACGAGCACGGGCACCCGTTGATGGCCTGGGCGCCCGCCACCCAGTTTGACGTGCACGGACCCGACCTCGACCATCCACCGCGCGCGGTCGTCCTGGCCGCGCCCGTCTACGTCGAACACCGGTGGGGGTAGACCGTGCGCATCCTCGTGTGCCCGCACGACATGCAGCTCGGCGGAAGCACCATCAACGCCCTCGACCTGGCCCGCGCGGTGCGCGACCGGGGCCACGAGGTATGGGTGCTGGGCCGTCCCGGTCCGCTGCGACAGCGGGTCGGTGAACTGGGTCTGGGCTACGTCGACGGGCCGGAGCGGCTTCCGGTGCGTCCGGCTCCGGCGGCCGTGCGGGCGATCCGCAGGGCGGTCGGGGACCTGCGGATCGACATCGTCCACACGTACGAGTACTGGACCTGTCTCGAAGGGTTCTACGGCACGCTCGGCACCAACGCCGCACTCGTGTCGACGGTGATGTCGATGGGGGACCTGCCGGGGTACTTCCCGCGCCGGGGAGTCGCCGTCACCGTCGGGTACGGCGGCCTGGCGGTCACCGAAGCCGACCGCCGCAGCCCCGTCCACCTGCTCGAACCACCCGTCGACACAACGGTGGACGACCCCGCGGTGGTCGACACGACCGTTTTCGCCGCAACGTACGGCCTCACCGACCCGGCCCCCACCGTCGTGATCGTCTCCCGCCTCGCCCGCGCGATGAAGCAGGAGTCCGTCGAACGCACCATCGACGCGGTGGCGGCACTCGCCCCGGACATCCCCGGAATCCGCGCTGTGGTCGTCGGCGGCGGCAGCGCGCAGGACGACGTCCGCACCCGCGCCGCCAAGGTCAACGCCGACCTCGGCCGGAAGGCGGTGACACTCACGGGTGCCCTCACCGACCCCCGGCCCGCCTACGCGTTCGCCGATGTCGTCACCGGCATGGGCAGCTCAGTCCTGCGGGGAATGGCGTACGGGAAACCCGCCGTCGTCGTCGGCGAACGCGGGTTCAGCTGCGAAGTCACCCCGGCCACGCTCCCCGTGTTCGACCGGAACGGCTTCCACGGCGTCGGCGACGGCATCCCGGACCCCGATCCGCTGCCCGCGCAACTGCGGCCGTTCCTCACCGACGAGGGGTTCCGGACGATGACCGGCGACTGGTCGTACCGCCTCGTCCAGGACCGGTTCGCGCTGACGCTGCTCGCCGGGCACCTGGCCGGATGGTACGAACAGGCGCTGCGCGACAGGCCCGGAACGCTGGAGGCGGCCGGGGTCACCGGACGCCTCATCGCCTACAAGTCAGGCCAGGCCGGACTCCGCGCCCGGCTCTCCCGGCTGGTGCGCCGATGACCCGGCCGGGTGCGGGGCGGCCCGGCCCGCTGCCCCGGCCGGGTGCCGGACCGGTGGGCCCATGACGCTGACCTATCTGCACACCGGCGCCTTCTCCGGTTCCGCGCCCGCGCTGCACGCCGCACTTGCGGCCCGTACGCACGTCACGGCGTTCGACCTCATGCCGCTGGCCCGCAGCCCGCGGCTGATGACCGCGCGGATGTGGGCGCAGAAGGAAGCGCGCGGCCGACCGTGGACCAAGACCGCCGCCTGGCCGTCGGCTGTGCAACACGAACTCGACCGGCGCGGACTGCTGGCCGGCCCGTTGCTGATCCTCCAGTCACAGTCCGCGATCACCCCGCCCGCTGATGTCCACTACGCCGTGTACACCGACCGCGTCGGACTCGAAGGCGCCGCTGTCGGCGGGGAGTTCAGGTCCCGGTTCACCGACGGCTGGCTGGAGCGGGAGCGGGCGATGCTGCGTGGCGCGCACCGCGTCTTCGTCATGGGCGCGAGCACAGCCGCCGCCCTGGAACATTCGTACGGGATACCCGGAGAGCGCATACGCATCGTCGGTGCCGGAGTGAACGTTCCGCCACCGGAGCGGAATTCACCCGGTAAACCGAGCGGTCTCCTCTTCGTCGGCACACAGTGGGGCCTCAAAGGTGGTCCCGACCTCCTCGAAGCGTTCGCGAAGCTGTACGCGGACGACCCGACGTGGACACTGACCCTCGCGGGCAGCGGTCCGGAGGGCGAACTCCCGCCCGGCGTGCGGGCGATAGGCCGGATCCCGCACAGCCGCATGTCCGCCGAGGCGTACGGCCCTGCCGGGATCACCGTCATCCCCACCCACATGGAGGCCTTCGGTATCGCCCTGGTGGAGTCGCTGGTCCACGGGATCCCGTGCGTCGCCAGCATCGTCGGCAACCAGCCCTGGATCATCGGCGACGCCGGACTGTGTGTGCCCCCCGGCGACCCGACGGCGCTGGCCGGAGCCGTCAGCTCCATCCGTGCGGAGTATCGCGAATTCAGCGAACGGGCGGCGGAACGCGGTGAGTTCCTCCGTACGTCAATGACCTGGGACGCCGTGGCGGACACCATTCTCAAGGAGTTGCTGTGACGGTCGCCGTTGTCATCGTCACCTACAACCGCAAGGACCTGCTGCGTGAGTCGCTTCAGGCCCACCTGGCCCAGTCGCGGCCGGTCGACGAGATCCTCGTGGTGGACAACAACAGCAGTGACGGTACGACCGACATGCTCGCCGCGGAATTCCCCGGTGTGGTCCATCTGAAGCTCCCCGACAACACCGGCCCGGCCGGTGGGTTCGCGCACGGCATGCGCGCGGCGCTGGACCGCGGCCACGCGTGGATGTGGCTCTTCAACGACGACGACCAGCCGCTGCCGGACGCCCTGGCGACGCTGCTCAAGGAAGACCTCCCGCCCCGTACGGCCATGGTCGCCGGGTGGGTCCGCGACGACACCGGCGCGGTCCAGCAGCTCGGCCTGCGCTGGCGGAACCGACACCTGCCGTTGACCCCGCCCGCTGACGGCAGTTCGTACGACGCGGACGTCCTGATCTTCTGCGGCGTCCTGGTGGACTCCGCGGCGGTCGCGGAGCTCGGCCTGCCGGTGGCCGGATACTTCGCCATGTGCGAGGAGCTGGAGTACTGCCTGCGGGCCCGGCGGGCCGGCTGGCGCATCCGGATCGTGCCGCAGCCGCTGACGGTGACCCTGCACGCGGGCGCCGCGCTGGCACCGCTGTGGCGGCTGTACTACCAGAGTCGCAACCAGCTGGCGATGAGCCTGTCCCACCGCTCCGCCGCCGAACTCGCCTTCTACGCCGTGCGGCAGGCGAAGTTCACCGTGGCGACGCTGACATCCCGTCAGGACCGCAAGGCGGCGCGGACGAAGGCCCGGCTGCGCGGCGCCTACCACGCACTCCGTGGCGTGACGGGGCGCAGCGTCGAGCCTTCATCCGGCTGACCGTGTGAAATCAAGTCGACCTTGAGTGGGTGGTGACGTCACGGCGTCACCACCCGCTCAAGGTCGAATCCCGAGCGAGGAGAAACGCGGCATGCGCGTTGTCATGATCACGGCGTTCCCCGGGCTGCCCTGGGAGAACGACTGGACCAAGGCCGCGGCCACCGCCGCGGATGTCGTCTGGATCGGGCACACGACCGGGCCCACGTGGCCGCGCGTGCCCGGTGTGCCGTTCCTGCACCGCAATCCGGACAACCCCGCCGAGTACCAGCTGCGCCGGTTCCTCTGGCGTCCCGCGCGCTACCTCGGCAAGGTCTCCCGCCTCCTCAACACCCGTTCGTACACCGCCGCAGTACGCCACATCCGCCGCGAACACGGGCACGTCGACGTCCTGCACGCGCACTTCTACCACTCGTTCGACTACCTTCCTGCCGTCGCGCGGCGTACGGGAATCCCGTACGTCGTCACCGAACACCACACCTCCTGGCAGGGCCACTGGTCCGAGCCGCTGCCTAGCCCGCGCGGGCTGGCGGGGGCCAAGCGCCTGTTCGGGCAGGCCGCCGTCACCATCGCGGTGTGCGACTCGTTGCGGGCCAAGATGGAGGAGCAGGGTGTACGGGGGAACTACCGCGTCATCGCCAATCCCGTGGATGTCACGGACATCCCCCAGCCCAGCGTCCCCCAGCCCATCGTCCGCGAGTCCGGCGTCCGCGAGTCCGGCGTCCGCGGGCGGCGGGACACCATCGAGGTCTTCTCCACCGGCCGCCTCGCGCCGGCCAAGGGGTACGACGTACTGCTCAAGGCTTTTGCCAAGGCGCGGGAGAAGGAGCCCCGGCTGCGCCTGACTGTCGCGGGTGGGGGGCGGGACAAGGAAATGCTGGAAGCCCTCAGCGCGCAGTCGGAAATCTCCGGAGTCGTGGACTTCCTCGGGCCGCGACCCCGTACGGAAATCGCTGAACGCCTCGCCGACGCGGACTTCTTCGTCCTCGCCTCCCGGGCGGAGAACCTCACCGTCGCGGTGCTCGAAGCCCTGTGCGCCGGACTGCCCGTCGTGACCACGGACGTCGGCGGACACCGCGAGGTCATCGACGACAGCAACGGCCGCACCGTTCCGTCCGAGGACGTCGACGCGCTGGCGGCCGCACTCCTGGAGACCGCCCGCGCCGACTACGACCGGCAGCGGATCGCGGCCGACGCCCGGAAGCGCTTCGGTGTCGAGACCGTCGGAGCGGAACTCGCGGAGGTGTACCGGACAGCCGCCGGGAGCGCGCGGACCGTACCCGGTCAGGAGACAGGACTTTAGTCCTCCGGCCCGGCCCACACCGGGATGTGCGGTTAATCCCCACTGAATTCCAGCCGGCATTCGCCGGATTGGTTTGCCCTGTGCGTGTTCCCTATTCCTGCATTCTTTTGGGGCTGGCCGGCTTTCGTCGGACTGCTGGCGCTCGGCACTGGCGCGACGTTCTTCTGGCTCAAACGCAAGCGGTGGCTCTGAGCCGGGCCGCTTCCTTGTAGAGCTCGGCGATGTCGCTGTCGAACACGGCGCTGTACGAGATGTCTGGAGTGTCGCCGCCCTGTTCGTGGCCGCCGTGCCGGCCCGCAGACCGGTGGACAGTGTGTCCGCGCCGACGACGTCCTGGACCTCATCGCCGTCGGACAGCACACCCACTTGCTTCGTCGCGGCGACCGATCCCAGGCTGTGGCCGGCGCCGGACTCCGTCCTGGCCGGGGCCGGGGCTGTCGGTCCGGGAGCCGGGGACTCCGTGGGGACGGCCGGTCCGGGAGCCGGGGACTCCGTGGGGACGGCCGGTCCGGGAGCCGGGGACTCCGTGGGGACGGCCGGTCCGGGCGTCGCCGGTTCAGTGGGTCCGGGCGTCGCCGGATCCGGAGGGCCGGTACCGCAACCGGTCCTGAGTTCAGTCTGGCGAACGGTTCGGTGCCCGGCCCGGCGCTACTCGCTCGTGGTGTCCACCTGCGGCGTCGAGCCGTGCGGCAGCCCGGCCGCCTGGGTCGTACTCCCCGCAGCCGGCTGCAACCAGCGCGTCCCGAGCGTCGCGATCAGCGCCGCCAGGAAACCGGCGGCCACCACCACGGTGTAACCCGTCGCGGGGCCGTGCCTGTCGATCACCGCGCCGCCCACCGACGAACCCGCCGCGACGCCGGCGGCGAGACCGGTGGTCGTCCACGTCAGGCCCTCGGTCAGCTGGGCGGCCGGCACCATCTTCTCCACCAGGGCCATGCTGCTGATCAGGGTCGGCGCGATCGACAGGCCGGCGACGAACATCATCGCGCCCAGCGGGACCAGGCCGAGCCCGTCAGTGAACAGGAGCGGCAGCAGGCTGACCGCCATCACCCACACACCCGTCAGCAGCCGCGCCCGCGGCGACCGCTTCGGCTTGAGCACACCGAACGCGATCCCGGCGACGCACGAGCCCAGCGCGTACACCGACAGGACCAGGCTGGACAACGACTTGTGACCGAGGTCCTCGGCGAAGGCGATGGTCACCACGTCGACCGCGCCGAAGATCGCGCCGGTGGCGCCGAAGGCCAGCACGATCACCCGGAGGCCCGGCACCCGCAGCGCGGACCCCTTGTGCTGTCCGTCGTAAGGACGCACCGGCGGCTCGGTGCCGCGCTGCGCGCACAGCAGCAGGACACCCACCGTCAGGAAGACGCCGGACAGCAGCGGCCCGGCCTCCGGGAACAGCGCCGTCGACAGGCCCACAGCCAGGATCGGCCCGCTGATGAAGCACAGTTCGTCGACCACGGACTCGAAGGAGTACGCGGTGTGCAGCCTCGGATCGCCCCGGTAGATCTCCGACCAGCGGGCCCGCACCATCGCGCCCACGCTCGGCATGAAGCCGACCGGGACGGCGCAGACCAGGAGCGCCCAGTCCGGCGCGCCCGTGCGGGCGCACAGCAACAGTGCGGCGAGTCCGGCGAGTGTGACGGCCGTGGCGGGCAGGGCGACTGAGCGCTGGCCGTGCCGGTCCGCGAGCCGGGATATCTGCGGGCCGAGCAGCGCGGAGACGACCAGGACGACGGCCGTGACGATGCCGGCCAGTGTGTACGACCCGCGGATCTGCGACAGCATCGTCACGATGCCGATGCCGGTCATCGAGAGCGGCATCCGTGCGATGAACCCGGCGGCGCTGAACCCCCGGGTTCCCGGCACGGCGAAGATCTCACGGTAGGGACTCAGCACGGGGACTCCACGTCGGTGCGGGTGGGCGGATACGCCGCAGGGGGCCACGACCGAAGTGTCAGTTTATGTGACGGGGCAATCACATTTCCCGGCCACCCACCGCTTTCCGCCCGCTCCACACATCAGGTCCCGCCGCCCTTCGCCAGCCCGGCCGCACTCGCATCGCGTAGGCGGTTCTTCTGCTCTTCCTTACGGGAAGACCAGAGCGTGCGGCCTGGACGTGCCGTCCGGGCCGCACGCCCCGTCACTTGACTTCAGTACGCAGGACCCGCTGCCAGCCGAGCACCAGCGGCAGGGCGACCCACACCGCCGTCGACGTGCCGAGGTGCGCCCACTCCCGGGCCGTCATGCCCTGCTCGAACAGGGGTGCTGTGGTCCGTGAGGTGTCCAGCCAGTCCGCCACTCCGTCCAGCGCCGACACGGTCCCGCCCAGGGCCGACCACACCGTCGGCAGGATGAAGTACAGGACGATCGCGAGCGGGGTGTTGAGGAAGAGCATTCCGAAGGCCATCCCCATCACCACACCGATCAGCGCGTTCAGGGCGACCGTTCCGATCAGCGCCGTCCCGAAGCCCCAGCCGCCGTCCATCTCCCCGGTCAGCTGCCCGAGCCCGCACACCGCGAGTGATACCAGGAGCCCGGCGAGTGTGGCGACCAGTACCAGGTGCGCGCCCGCGAGGAGTTTCGCGCCCAGGACCCGGCTCCGGTCCGGGACAAGCGCGAACGTGGTCAGCGCGGTGCGCTGCGACCACTCCCCGGTCACGGCCAGGATGCCGACCACCGGGAGCAGCACCGACACCCCGATCTGCGACGCGGCGAAGAGGCCCGCCCGGTCTTTGTCAGCGGAGTCCCCGACGAACAACGCCACGGACGAAAGCGCCAGGCCGGCCAGCGCGATGACTCCGAGGAGCCAGAAACCCGCGCGGGTGTCGGTCATCTTCCGCAGTTCGACCCGAGCCAGGCGCACCAGGTCCGGAGCCTCCGCCACTGATTTCTCCAGAGTCCGCAGCGCCATCACGCGACCGCCTTCACCGGGGATCCGGCGGCGGCAACAGTCCCGGCCGCGCTGGAAGTTCCGGAAGTGCTGGATGTGTTTGAAGTCAGCGCCAGGAACAGCTTCTCCAGACCGCCGTCCGCCCGCAGTTCGAGCAGCGCGACCCCGGCCCGCGCCGCCGCCCGGCCGACGGACGCCGTGTCACCCGCGACGGTGAACTCGTCCCCCCTCCGGGCGGCCGTAAGTCCGTCCGCCGACAAAGCGACGGCCAGCACCTGCGGCTCACCGAGCAGCGCGTGCGCGATCCCCAGACGCTGTCGCATACCGAGGGAGTACGTGCCCACCCGGCGGCCCGCGGCCTTCCCGGACAGGCCGACGGTCTCCAGGACTTCGTCGACCCGCCGCGCGGGGACCCCGAGGACCCACGACGTGACCGACAACGCTTCGCGTCCCGTACGGCCGGCGTGCTGCGCCGACCTCGCTCCCGTCGGTGGCCTCCCCGACGACCACAACGGCGTCGGACCCGGCGAGGATCATCGACAGTCCGGCCCGGACGAGTGCGTCGTCGTCCACGATGAGGACCCGTACGGCATCGGTCTTCTGTTCTCCGGCGTTCTTCACGAAGGCAACGGTAGCCAGGCCCGCAACCGGAAGTCGCCCTCCGGTGTCGGCCCGGCCTCAAGGCGGCCGCCGACCAGCGCGGCGCGTTCCCGGAGCCCGATGATCCCGGCGCCCGCGCCCGGGATGTCCCGTACCGGACGCAACGGCAACGGATTTGCGACCTCGACCGTCAGTCCGGCACCTGCGGTCTCCACCGACACCAGGACCCCGGCCCCCGGGGCGTGCTTGCGCGCGTTGGTCAGCCCTTCCTGCGCGATCCTGTAGGCGTGCCGACCGATCCTGGCCGGGACCTGAGCGGTGACGGTCCCGGTCACGGTGAGCCGCGCCCCCGCCAACCGGGACTCCTCGATCAGCCCGGCTACGGCCGCGACACCCGCATCCACCGACCAGGCCCGGCGTGAGCGCCGCATACCGTCACCTCCTCGACTGTCCAACCTAAAGGTCGCCCACGGCTCAGGGCAGCAGCCGAAGGTCTACGGTGGCGTCGACTTCCAGCCTGACCGCCTGACCGCCTGACCGCCGCGGACCGGGCGTGTGCTCCGCGAACTCCACGAGGAGATCGGCCTCGACCTCGCATCCACCGGAGTCCTCGGCATCCCCGACGACTTCACCACCCGGTCGGGATACGTGATGACCCCGGTCGTCCTGCACGGCCGGCACACCCGGGTGGCGCACCTCGAACAACCGGACCGGGCCTGGAAGCAGAGCCTCAGCTGGTGACAGCCAGCTTGTAGAGCTCCTCGACCTCGGCCCCGAACGGTGCGCTGTACGACACGTCAGGCGTGTTCCCGCCCTGCTCGAAGCCGCCTGTCACCCCGATGACCGTGCCGGTGTGCTTCCCCGTGTCCAGGTCGGCGATCCACGGCCCGCCGCTGGTCCCGTCGAGGAACCCGAGGCAGGCTATCCGCGGAAAACGTTTGTCCTGCACGGTCGTGGTGTTCGTGCAGGTGATCGGTTTCTCGCTGCCGTGCGGATAGCCGTAGAGGGCGACCTTGGCACCGACCGGGCGGTTGAAGTCCAGAGCGTAGGCACCTGACACGTCCTGCAGGCCCTTCCCGTCCAGCGGCTCCACCTGGACGAAGGCCACGTCGAACTCCTCGTCCTGGCTCTGCGTCCAGCGCGGGTCCACGGTCACCCGCGTCACCCGCCACTGGCCGAACGGTTCTTCCCCGTCGTGGTAGCCGGGGACGTAGACCACATCGTCCGTACCCCCGACGAAGCAGTGCGCGGCGGTGACCAGCAGGTCGCGCCCCGGACTGTCGACCACCGAGGCCGTGCACAGCCGCTGCCCGTCCGCATCGTCCTGGAACAAGGCGCCTATCCGGCCGGTCTCCGTGTCGAGACCGGCGGTCTGCGACCTGGCGGGCTTCTCACCTGACCGTGTTCCCTCAGCGGTGCCGCAGGAAGTGGCGAACACGCCGGCCAGCACAAGGAGGACGGTCGTCCGCCACACCAACCCGTTGTCGATCATGCGTCCATGATGCCGGACCGCGGGCCGCGCTCCGCGCGGGCTTCGCCGGAGCGGTCCGGTCAGGCATTTGCCCGGGCCGGCAACCTGGTCAGGGTTGCCTGCGTGCGGTTCACCCGGCGGCCCGGCCCCGGCCTGGCCCCGTTGCACCCGGCTGAGGTCCCGTCAGCCGGCTCAGCGGCCTTCGTCCACAGCCCGCGCGTACAGCTTCTTCACCTCAGCCCCGAACGGCGCGCTGAACGACACGTCCGCGGAGTCCCCGCCGCCCTCGAAGCCGCCGGTCACACCGACGACCGTGCCGGTTTGCTTCTTCGTGTCCAGGTCGGCGACCCACGGGCCGCCGCTCGTACCCTCGGTGAAGCCCGTACAGACGAAACGCGGGAACCTGTCGTCCTGCAGCGTGGTGGTGTTCGTACAACTGACCGGCTTGTCATCCTCGCCGGGATAGCCGATCACGGTGACCTTGCGGTCGGCGGCCTGGTCAAAACCGATGCCGTACGCACCGACCACGTCCTGGAGATTCCGCCCGTCCAGCGGCGCGACTTCGACGAACGCCACGTCGAAGGCCTCATCGTCCGGATTGGTCGTGTCGTCCTTCCACCGCGGGTCCACGGTGATCCGGGAGACCTTCCAGACACCGTACGAGGCCTGGCCCCCGTGGAAGGCCGGCACAAAAGTGAGCCCGGCGGGGCCCGCGCCGAAACAGTGCGCCGCGGTGACCAGCAGGTTCCGCCCCGGACTGTCGACCACACTCGCCGAACAGAAGTGCCCTCCGGTGAGCGCGCCCTCGAAGAACGCACCGACCCGGTCGGTGGCGCCGGACGACGTCGTCGGACGCGAACTGGGCGGCCCCGACGTGCTGTCCGCACGGGCTTCGTCCCCGCTGTCACAGGACGTGGTGATCAGGAGACAAGCCAGAGCCGCAGCCGCGGCGGCTGAAACTCTCAGCGCGGCCGATCCGTTGGTGATCATCGCCCCATCATCCCGGGGAAACCAGTGCGGGCAAGGATTTTATGGTCGTACGGATGTTCTGCCGCCGCGCCTCACACAGGATGGACCCGGTTCCAGTGCCACCGCGCCCACGTCCGCGGATAGGCGACCGCCCGGACCACCGGGGCCGCCTGCCGGCACCGCTCCGGCCCCGCGGCCAGCCGGGCCCGCACGGCCGGATACTCCGGAAGCCACCGCACATCCGTCAACTCCCAAGCGATGTCGACGACTTCGCCGACCGGGGAACCGTGGACCTCCGTCTCGCCCGCGTCCAGCGCGCGGGCGGCGCTGCGCAGCACCGCGCGGGCCAGTGCCCGGCGCATCTCCTGCCGCAGCCGGGGTGCCTGCGACAGGAGGCCGCCGTCACGGTCGAAGAAGCCTTCGTACGCGCCGCGCAACTGCTGGAGGCGCTCGCGTGCGTCGAACGTCGAGTGGTGCATGTTGTTGTCGTGCATCCGGTAGAAGGCCTGGTCGGCGTCCGGCAGCCAGCCGACGTCCGCGCGCGCGGCCAGGCGCAGCCAGAGCTCCATGTCGGCCGAGTGGGGGAGCGCCGCGGTGTAACCCCCGGCGTCGTGCTGGACGGACGTCCGTACGAGGACCTCGGGCGCCAGGATCAGGTTCCGCCCGGCCCGGCACACCCCGCGGATCCAGCGCTCGCCGGACCAGACCTTCGCGCGTGTGCCCGACCGCGCCGTGGGGAGCGGCTTCCCGCTGGTGAACCGCACCGGGTTGCCGTACGTGAATCCGACTTCCGGGTGGTCCTCCATCAGGTCCACCGCCCGCTTGAGCGCGCCCGGCGTCAGCAGGTCGTCGGCGGACAGCAGCATGCAGTAGTCGCCGTCGGCCCAGTCGAGGAGACCCTCGTTGTAGGTCGCGATGTGCCCCGCGTTGACGACGTGGCGGCGGTAGGTGACCCGGGGGTCGGCCGCCAGTTTCCCGCCGACCTCCGGCGTTTCGTCCGACGAGGCGTCGTCGATGATCAGAACCCGTACGTCCACACCCTGCTGGTCGAGGATGCTCCCGACACTCTCCGGCAGATAATGCGCGTAGTTGTACGACGGTACAACGACACTGACCGATTTCCCCACGACAGTCCCCTCCCCAGGCGGTACGGGCATCGTACGAAGCCGCAGGCCGGGACGGTGGTGCTTTGGGCAGATCCGCGGCCCGCCCAGCTGCGGACAGCGGCCTGCGGACAGTCGCGCTGGTCCCGGGGGCGGCACTGGTCGTCCTCCTCGTGGGCGCACAGGTGTTCCTGTGCATCCGTACGAGACGGGTTTTCAACACGGGACTCCTCGCCGCAACGTTGATCGCCCTGCCCCTGCTCGTCCTGGGCACCGGAACCGCGTTGTCGGCCACGGCCCGGATGCAGACGGCCAAACAGGACGCCGAGCTATCTCCCGGACAAATCCAACTGGGCCTTCGACAACCTGATGCGCGCACTGAGCAAGGTCACGGCGATCAACGCGGGGCACCTGAAGTCGGCTTCCGACGAAGGACTGGACCAACTGGCGGGCCGTACGGCAGGGGTCGCGGCGGCAGCCTGCGCCGAATGAGCCTGTCGCACCACGCGCGCCCTGGAGAGATCAACACCCACGGCGGCGGCCGGGGCGTGGACCTCCCGGACAACCCGTGCATCTTCCGCGAAAACCCCACCCCGATCATCGGACAGTACGTACTGTGGCTGCGGGCGGCCTGCGCCCGGGGCGCGAGGGGTGCCTGTGCTGGGAGCGGGCCGGTGGGACATGCTCCGGTGTTGCTCACACCGGGGCTCGACACGGGGGCAGGCCGGCGCGATGCACGACCAGGCTGAGTACAACCAGTTCACAAGTGGGTCCGCGTGAGCGCCAAAGCCGCGCTCAGCGGCGACCGCGCGCGCACCAACCTCAAGCACGGCCTGGCGGCACTCGCCGGCCGGCGCCTCGGCTGGGGCGCCACCGCCTTGATCTACCACCGCGTCGGCGGCGGCACCCGCGACGAACTCGACCTTCCCCTCGGGGCGTTCGCGGAACAGCTCGACCTGCTGCCCCACGACGCGGTGGTCCCCATCGACACCGCGATCGACCGCATCGCGGGAGCGGACCGTACGCCGTCATTGGTCCTGACCTTCGACGACGGCTTCGCCGACCTCCACACCAACGCCTGGCCGCTCCTGCGTGAGCGCGGGCTGCCGTTCACGGTCTACCTCGCCACCGCCTACATCGGCGGCGAGATGCGCTGGGAGGGCTCCACCGGCACTAGCGCGGGCGCACCCGCGCTCACCTGGGACCAGATCACGGAAATGGTCGGGTCGGGGCTCTGCACGGTCGGCAACCACACCCGCAACCACGCCCGCCCCGCAGCCCTGACCGAGCAGGAACTCGACGGCGCCACCGACGACATCATCAAGAACCTCGGAGTGACACCCCATCACTTCGCCTACCCGTGGGGGATCCCGGTGCCCGGCATGGCAGACGCCCTGCGGGCCCGCTTCCGCAGCGCCGCCACCGGCGAGGTCGGCCGCAACCAGCCCGGCGGCACCGACCTGATGCGGCTGCGCCGCGTGCCGGTCCGCCGTACGGACCCTCCCGCGTTCTTCCGCGCCAAACTCACCGGCGCACTGGGGCCGGAGAAGGCCTACGGCGTCTTCGTCGGCCTGGCCAAGAAAGCCGGCGCACATGCCTGACGGGCCGCATTCCCCGCGAGCGGCTCCGACAGGCCCCGGCGGACGGCCGCTGCGCGTCGCCCACCTCACGACCGTCGACATGAGCCTGGCGCTGCTGCTGCGCACCGAGCTCCAGGTCGACGTCGAGTCCGGGTTCACCGTCTTCGGCCTCAGCGCACCGGGGCCCTACGTCGAGGAGATCGAGGAACTCGGCGTCCAGCACGTGCCGTTGACCTCGTTGACCCGGGCGTGGGACCCGCGCGGCGACGCGGCGGCGGCCCGGGAACTCCTGCGGACCCTCCGGCGGCTGCGCCTCGACGTGCTGCACACCCACAACCCGAAGACAGGCGTCCTGGGGCGGCTGCTCGGCCGCGCCGCACGCGTCCCCGTTGTGGTGAACACCTGCCACGGCCTGTGGATCAAACCGGAAGACCACTGGGTCGGCAAGGCGTTCGTGCTCGGCGCGGAGTCGGTCGCCGGGCAGGCGTCGCACGCCGAGCTGTACCAAAACGGTGAGGACCGCAAGACGCTGCGGAAAGCGGTCCCGGCGTGGCGTTCCAAGGTGGTCGGCAATGGAACCGACCTCACCCGCTTCGTCCCTGACGGGGAATCAAGGGCGAAGGTACGGGCGGAGCTGGGCGTCAGCGACGCCGAAGTCCTCGTGGGGGCCGTGGGCCGGCAGGTCGCGGAGAAGGGCGTCGCCGAGTTCCACCAGACCGCTGACGCATTGTCAGGCCGCGCCCGGTTCGTCTGGACCGGCCCGGCCGACCCCGACAAGTCTGACGCGTACGCAGCCCACGGCGGCAACGTGCGGAGCCTCGGCGCGCGCACCGACATGCCGGCCCTCTACAACGCGCTCGACATCTTCGTGCTCCCGTCGTACCGCGAAGGCTTCTCCCGCTCAGCCATGGAAGCCGCGGCCTGCGGCACCGCCATGGTGCTCAGCGACATCCGCGGCTGCCGGGAGATCGGCACCCACGGCGAACACCTGCTGCTCGCACCCGCCGGGGACGCGCCCGCGCTCACCGGGGCCGTCGGACTGCTCATCGACGACCCCGCGCTGCGGACCCGGCTGGCCGGTGCCGCCCGGCGGCGCGCGCTGGAACATTTCGACCAGCGCGCCGTCGCCCGGACATCCATCGACACATACCGCGCGGTGGCCCGCAGGCGGGGACTGGGCTGGAGATGAACAACAGCTGATGAACAACAGTCAAGGGGGAGGGACAGGCATGCGACGGGCTTTCGACATCACCGTCGCCGGACTGGTACTGCTCATCGCCAGCCCGGCGCTCATCCTCATCGTGCTCCTCATAAAGTTCAGCGTGCGCGGTCCGGCACTGTTCATCCAGACCCGCAGCGGACTGCGCGGCGCGGACTTCCGCATCTTCAAGTTCCGCACCATGCGCCACCCCGCGTACGAAGGGGAGCCCGACGCCCCACGCATCACCCGCGTCGGCAGCCTCCTGCGCAAGACGAGCCTCGACGAACTCCCGCAGCTCGTCAACGTCCTGCGCGGCGACATGGGCATCATCGGCCCGCGCCCCACGCTGCCCGACCAGGTCGCCGACTACACCCCGCGCCAACGCGGGAGACTGAACATCCGCCCCGGGCTGACCGGCTGGGCCCAGGTGCAGGGCCGCAACGCGCTGAGCTGGCCGGCCAGGATCGAATACGACCTCTTCTATGTCACGAACCGGTCGTTCGCCTTCGACCTGAAGATCCTCCTGCGTACGGTCGTGGTGCTGTTGCGCCCCGACGGCGTCACAGCGGAGGGCGGCATCAACCCGGGCTTCCCGGTGGCGGTCCTGCCACTGCGCATCCCACAACAGCGGGCGGCGCCCGTTGAACAGGTCGCCCTCGAAGAGACTGCCTGAGGAGACCAGTCCAGGCGCGCTCGGAGGTGCCCGGACCGCTCAGCGTTCGCCAGTCGCTTCGGCGGTGCCGAGGCCGACGATCAGAGCGGTGGCCACCAGGACCGCCGGGAACTCCGCGATGTAATCCATCGAAGCCTGTACGGCGAACGCGGTCAGCGTCGCCGCGCCCACCGCGACCACGGCCGGCTCCTGCGGCGACCGCCACAGCCGGGCGTAGCCCCAGCCGAGCAGCGCTACGAGCAACACCCCGCCGGGCAGGCCCTGTTCGGCTGCCTCACGCAGCCACATCGAGTGCGTGGACTTCACATCGGCGTCCGCGCGCACGGTCGCACTCCGCGCGGGGAAAGTCCCGGTGCCCGATCCGCGCAGCGGATCGTCGCGGACCATCACCACCGCCTCGTGCCACAGTGTCAGCCGACGGTCCGTCAGGCCGTTGGAGGCGGCGGTCTCCGACCGGGTTATCCCAAGCGCCACCGTCCCGGCGAGGACCGCCGCCGCACACAGTGCCCCGGCCAGCACTGTCGGGCCGCGCCGCCGGATGAGCGGGGCGCAGAAACCCACCGCGAACACCCCGGCCGCGCACGCCGCCGCTGCCGCGGAGCGGGTGGACAGCGTTCCCAGGACCAGGCCCGCCGCCAGCAACAGCCAGCCACGCCGGTGCCGTTCGTCCCACGCGGCCATCGCGGCCAGGCAGGCCGCGCCGACGGCCTGGCCCACCAGCGCGCCGTTCGCGTTGCCGTATCCCAGGGGGGGAGCGGTGGCAGTGCCGGACAACGCGTCGGGGGTCACCAGCACCACCACCGCGACAAGCCCGGCGAGCGCGCCGGCCGTCCGGACGACTCCCACCGCCGGTCCCAGGAACCGGCCGGTCACATAGGCGACGGTCGCCAGGGCGAGCGCGGCGAGGAACGACTCCGGCACCGAAGGGCGTCCGGCGGCGGCGACCAGGGACCACAGGGCGGTCGCCGCCAGCAGTCCGAGCCCCACCGGATCGAGGCGGGACATTCCCGGTCGGCGGTACGTCGTCGTGTGCTTCACGGCAGGATGCCCCCATGCCTGACACCCTCTACATCGCCGGAGCCGGCGGCGTCGGCCGCGAAAGCCTCGACGTCGCCCTCGCCCTCGGCCTGTCGGTGGCCGCGTTCCTCGACGACGGTACGGCGGGGGGCAAGGTCCGCGGCCTCCCCGTCATGTCCCCCAAAGAGGCCGGGGCCGGAGGTGTCTACCTCATCGGCATCGCCGCGCCCGCCGCCCGCCGCAGACTGTCGCAGTCGCTCGACGCGCGCGGGCTCACCCCGTACACGCTCATCCACCCGAGGGCGGTGGTCGCGCCGGAGACCACAGTCGCCGAAGGCTGCCTCGTCCTGGCCAACGCGCATGTGTCCAGCAGCGTGACCGTCGGGCCGCACTGTCAGGTGCACTACAACGCGACCGTCGGCCACGACACGGTCCTGGAGGCCTACGCCTCCGTCTATCCGGGGGCCAACATCAGCGGCAACGTGACGCTGTGCGAAGACGCGACGGTCGGCAGCGGCGCCGTGGTCCTGCAAGGCCTGACCGTGGGCCGCGGCGCGTTCGTCGGCGCGGGGGCCGTCGTCACCCGGGACGTGCCCGCCGGGGTGACCGTGGCCGGCTCCCCGGCGCGGGCACTGCGCCGGTGACGCCGGTCCGGACATTGACGCCGGTCCGGAAACTAACGCTGGTCCTGACATGTCAGAGCGACCTGAACCAGGCGACCGTCTCCTCCAGGCCCTGCCGCAGCGGCGTGGGCGAGGCCTGGGGGAAGAGGTTGTGCAGGCGGCCCGTGTCGGCTTGCGAATCGCGTACGTCGCCGGGGCGCGCGTCGATGTGCTCGACCTTGACGGACTCGCCGAGGACCTCCTCGAGGAGCGTGATCAGTTCGCTGAGCGAAGTCCGGCTGCCGAACGCCAGGTTCACCGGGATGTCGGAGGTGACCTTGCGCAGGACTGCGTCGGTCAGTGCCGCGCAGACACTGCCGACGTACGTGAAGTCGCGGGTCTGGCCGCCGTCCCCGTGCACGGTCAGTGGACGGCCGTCGAGCGCCGCGTCGATGAAACGCGGGATCACCGCGGCGTAGGCGTGGTCGGCGGCCTGAAGCGGTCCGAAGACATTGAAGAAACGGAACGGCAGTACGGGTAGCCCGTAGCAGTTGCCGAAGGCGATCAGGTACGACTCGGTGGCCTGCTTGCCCACCGCGTACGGGCTCAGCGGCGCGGTCCGCATGTCCTCCCGTTTGGGCAGCTCCCGGTTCGCCCCGTAGACCGACGACGAAGAAGCCGCCACGACGTGCAGGTTCCCGGCCCGGCGGGCGGCCTGCAGGACTTCGAGTGTCCCGGTCGCGTTGGCGTGGTGCGAGGCGACCGGGTCTTCGACCGAGCGCGGTACGGAAGGCAGCGCGGCAAGGTGCACCACGGCATCGGCTCCGGCGAACGCTTCGTCGAGCAGCGCCGGGTCCAGGATCGAGCCCTGATGGAAGTCCACATCGACGCCGATGAGGTTCGACACCGAGCCGGTGGACAGGTCGTCCACGACCCGGACCTGTGTCACTTCGGGACGCTGCGACAGTGTGCGCACGAGGTTCGCGCCGATGAATCCGGCTCCGCCGGTGATGACGACCTGCAAGACGACCCCTTGTGTCTGAGAACGACCGGCGGCAGGGCCCGCTCCGTGGCGACACTGCCCACCACCGGTTGTTCGGACTTCGACCAACCGCCCCCCGGCGGCCCCGTCATGCTAGCTACCAGCAGGTAGTCGCCGGGGGCGTTCGGCCGACTTCAAGGTTGTTCTTCGTACACCGCATAACGGATGGGTCCAACCGTCCGGTAGTCCGCACGGCACGCCCCGGGAAGCGGAAAACTTCCCTCAGGTCTTCCGCCGACGCTGCTCAACCGTGGTGCCTCAAACGCCCCGCGGGCTTCGGTGGGAGGCAGGGGAAAACCGGTTGAAACAACTGCCCGGGCGGTTTGCAGCAGGTGGGGGCGACCGCCGTCGGGCGATGGGGGCGGGGTTGTCGTGGGTTCTGTGTCCCTTGCGTTCCGGAGCGTGACTTCCGCGGGCCGGAAACGCCGTCTGGCGCTGATACTCGTTCTCGGGCTGGTAGCCGCGCTCGCGCTGGTACTGCCGGCCGCCACCCGCGCGTCAGCGGGTCCTTGCGACACCGGGAACGCGGTCGTGTGCGAGAACAGCAAGGCGGGCTCGGCGCGCAGCGTCTGGGACGTCACCGGTTCAGGGCCGGACAACCTGCAGGGCTTCAGCACGCAGATCAGCGTGAACAAGGGCGAGACCGTCCGGTTCAAGATCTCCGGCGGAGGCCGCTACAAGATCGACGTCTACCGCCTGGGCTGGTACGGCGGAAACGGGGCCCGGTTGCAGGGGGCCGCGGCCGTCACCGCCGGTCTCCCGCAGAACCAGCCGGACTGCGACGCCGACAACCAGACGACCGGCCTGGTCGACTGCTCGGCCTGGGCCGAGTCGGCGAGCTGGCCGGTGCCGGCCGGTGTCGTGTCCGGCTACTACATCGCCAAGGTGACCGGTGTCAGTGGCACTACCGGGGCGTCGCACATCGCCTTCGTCGTCCGGGACGACGCGTCGCACTCGGCGGTGACCATGCAGGCCAGTGACACTACCTGGCAGGCGTACAACGAGTACGGCGGCAACAGTTTTTACAAGGGCCGCCCGGCCGGCCGGGCCTACAAGCTCAGCTACAACCGGCCGTTCACCACCCGCAGCGACAACGCCGAGGACTGGCTGTTCAACGCCGAGTACCCGATGCTGCGCTACCTCGAACGCAACGGATACGACGTCACCTACTCGACGGACACGGACTCCGAGCGCCGCGGTGGGCTCATCAAGAACCACAGGGTCTTCCTGTCCGTCGGCCACGACGAGTACTGGTCGGCGGGGCAGCGCGCCAACGTCGAAGCGGCCCGTGACGCCGGGGTCAACATGGCGTTTCTGTCCGGCAACGAGGTCTTCTGGAAGACCCGCTGGGAGAACGGCGGCATGGGTGGGCAGGGCGACCCGTACCGCACCCTCGTCACCTACAAGGAGACACACGAGAACGCCAAGGTCGACCCGGCGGGCCCGGGTGTCTGGACCGGCACCTGGCGCGACCCGCGGTTCTCCCCGCCGGCCGACGGCGGGCGCCCGGAGAACGCGCTGACCGGGCAGATCTTCACCGTCAACTGCTGTACGACCGACATGACGGCCGACGACAAGGACGGGAAGATGCGCCTGTGGCGCAACACCCGTCTGGCGACCATGGCGGCGAACACCGAGACCACGCTCGGCTCCGGGACGCTCGGCTACGAGTGGGACTCCGACCTCGACAACGGCTTCCGCCCGGCCGGGCAGATCCGCCTGTCGTCCACGGTGCGCGACAACATGGACACCATCCAGGACTACGGATCGACGTACGCCAAGGGCAGCCAGTCCCACCACCTGACGGTGTACCGGGCGGCCGGCGGCGCGCTGGTGTTCGGCGCGGGGACGGTGCAGTGGTCGTGGGGCCTGGACAACGCCCGTACGACGGGCACCGGGACCGTCGACACCGCGATGCAGCAGTCCATGGTGAACCTGTTCGCCGACATGGGCGTGCAGCCCGGCACGCTGATGACCGGCCTGGTCGCGGCCACCGCTTCCACGGACACCGCCAAGCCGGTCTCCACGGTCACCGCGCCGGTGGCCGGGCAGAACCTCGCGGTCAACAAGACCGTCACGGTCGCGGGAACGGCGGCCGACACCGGCGGCCGGGTCGGCGGCGTGGAGGTATCGGTGGACGGCGGGGCGACCTGGCACCCGGCCGCCGGCAGCCGCGAATCCTGGACCTACAGTTTCACTCCGCGCACCGCCGGACCGCTCACCATCAAGTCCCGTGCCACAGACGACAGTTCGAACACCGAGCCGCCGGGGGCCGGAGTCGCCGTGCTCGTGGGCGACGGCGGACCGCCGCCCACGGTGACCTGCCCGTGCACCATCTGGCCGACGGGCACCACACCCAACGCCGGCCCCGACCCGGACACCAAGTCCACCGAGGTCGGGGTGAAGTTCCAGCCCGACCGGGCCGGCTGGATCTCCGGAGTCCGCTTCTACAAGGACGCGTCCAACACCGGGACCCACACCGGGAACCTGTGGTCGGCGAACGGCGCCAAGCTCGCCACCGTCACCTTCACCGGCGAGACCGCGTCCGGCTGGCAGCAGGCGAACTTCAGCCAGCCCGTGGCGGTCACCGCCAACACCACCTACACCGCCTCGTACGTGGCGCCGAACGGCCACTACAGCGCGGACACCGGCTACTTCACGCAGAGCGGGTTCAGCCGTCCGCCGCTCACCGCGCTCGGTGACGGCGAAGTCGGCGCCAACGGGGTGTACGCCTACGGCGGCGCCTTCCCCGGCACCGGCTGGCAGTCGTCGAACTTCTGGGTCGACGTCGCCTTCACCACCGACAACACCCCGCCGCCGGTCGGACCCGCGGTCACCGCGACCACCCCGGCCGCCTCCGCGACCGGAGTGGCGACCGGAACCGCGCTGAGGGCCGCCTTCAGCAAGGACGTGCAGCCGGCCACGGTCGTGTGGTCGCTCCGCAAGCCGGACGGCACCGGGGCGCCGGGCACCGCGTCGTACGCGGCGGCTACGAAGACCGCGACGTTCACGCCCGGCTCGGCCCTGGCCCCGGGGACCGTCTACACAGCGTCGGTCAGCGGTGCCAAGGACACCGCCGGTACGACGATGACCCCGGTGTCGTGGACCTTCACCACCGCCGGCACCACCCCGCCGCCGGTGTGCGACCCGTGCACGGTCTGGCCCGCCACCGCGGTCCCAGACACCCCGGCCGACCCGGAGGCCAGCGCCATCGAAGTCGGCGTCAAATTCAAGACCGACGTCGGCGGGAAGATCACCGGAGTCCGCTTCTACAAGGGCGCCACCAACACCGGCACCCACGTCGCCCACCTGTGGGCCCCCGACGGGACCAAGCTCGCCGAGGCCGCCTTCACCGGTGAGACCGCGTCCGGCTGGCAGCAGGTGACCTTCAGTCAGCCGGTCACCGTCACCGCCGGAACCGTCTACACCGCCTCCTACTACGCGCCGAACGGGCACTACGCCGCCGACGAGGGCGGCCTCACCCAGCAGACCGGGAGCGGACCGGTCAAGGCCCTGGCGGACACGGAATCCGGCGGCAACGGCGTGTACCGCTACGGCACCGGACTGCCCGACCAGAGCTGGAACGGCAGCAACTACTGGGTCGACGTGCTGTTCAGCACCAGCTGAGCCCGACCGGCGGCAGGCCACCGCGCCACAGCGGGGCCTACCGCCGGCCGACCCCCGGATCCTCCACGCGGGAACCTCGGTGGATCGAAGCGGAGCAACGACCGCCGCTTCACCGGCCCCGGCAACGCACGACTCCGGCCACCCGGAAACCCCAGCACCAGCACCGCGAAGAAGTGGACAGCAGACATGGCAGCACACCGGGCAGAAATGCTCCCCGGAACAACAAGGTCCAGACGACGGGCCAGCCAAGTGGGAACCGCGTTCGCGGCCATGGCCGCACTGCTGTTCACCTTCTTCTCACCGCTCAGCGCGAACGCGGACGCGGCGCCCTGCACGCGCTGCACACTGTTCGGCACCGAGCAGCCGACCGCGGGCCCCGACCCGGACCGCCTGGCCATCGAGGTCGGCGTCCGCTTCCA
Organism: Kitasatospora sp. UYEF31; assembly: GCF_057291755.1. Taxonomy (NCBI): domain Bacteria; kingdom Bacillati; phylum Actinomycetota; class Actinomycetes; order Kitasatosporales; family Streptomycetaceae; genus Kitasatospora; species Kitasatospora sp. UYEF31. The sequence continues at coordinate 6,757 of NZ_JBXAWK010000023.1, read as the reverse complement.
ACCCAAGGCCGACGGCCGGATCCTCGGCATCCGGTTCTGGAAGGACGCCACCAACACCGGCGTCCACACCGGGCGCCTGTGGAACACCTCAGACGGCACCAGCACCGCCGTCACCTTCGGCGCGGAGACAGCGTCCGGCTGGCAGGAGGCCACCTTCGCCCAACCGGTCACCGTCTCGAAGAACACCGTCTACATCGCTTCGTACACCGCACCGGTCGGCCACTACACCGCGACCGAGGGCTACTTCAACCAGGCCAAGGACAGTGAACAGCTGACCGCCCCGGCCTCCACCGGCAACGCGGGCAACGGAGTCTACAAATACGGCTCCGGGGGAACCATGCCCACCGATTCGTGGAACGGGAGCAACTACTGGGTCGACGCGGTCTTCCAGCCCGCGGCCGACAACACCGCGCCCACGGTCACCGCCACAGTGCCGGTCAACCAGGCCACCAGTGTCGCCGCCAACGCACCGCTGAGCGCGACGTTCAGTGAAGACGTCCAGGCGGCCACCATCGTGTGGAACGTCAAGAAGACCTCCGACAACACGGCGGTGGCGGGCACTCCGGGCTACGGCACCGGGAAGGCGACCTTCACCCCGGCCGCAGCACTGGCGCTGTCCACTGGCTACACCGCGGCCGTCAGCGGCGCCAAGGACGCCGCCGGCAACACGATGGCCCCGGTCACCTGGACCTTCACCACCGCCGCCTCGACCCCGACCACCACCACGGTCAGTATCTTCACCGGCAACGAAGCGGTGACCACGCCGAACAACGACAACAACTCCGTGACAGTCGGCGTGAAGTTCCGCGCCACCTCCGCCGGGTTCATCAAAGCGGTGCGCTTCTACAAGAGCGCGTCCAACACCGGCCCGTTCACCGTCACGCTCTGGAACTCCGGCGGAGCGAACCTCGGCACGCTCGACAACGTCACCCTCACCGGAACCGGCTGGCAGACGGTGACCCTGCCCACGCCCGTCTCCGTCAGCGCGGGCACGACCTACATCGCCTCGTACTTCACCCGCAGCGGCAACTACGCGGTGAACAACGACTTCTTCACCGGTCAGTCCGCGGGGAACGCCCAGATCACCGCACTGGCCTCGGGAACCGACGGCCAGAACGGCGTCTACTCGTACGGCACCTCGAATGTCTTCCCGAACAAGAGCTTCCGCGACTCGAACTACTGGGTCGACGTCGTCTTCGACACCAACGGCCAGGACACGACCGCCCCCCTGATCACCGCACAGGTGCCCGGCCCGAACGCGACAAGCGTCCCGGTCGCCGTCCAGCCCAGCGTGACGTTCAACGAGCCGCTGGACCCGACGACCGTCTCCCTGACGCTGAAGAAGGGCACCAGCGCGGTCGCCGGGACCCAGGCCTTCGACGACCCGGCACGCCCCACCCAGGTCACCTTCAAACCGACGACACCCCTGGACTACAGCACCCAGTACACGGTGACCCTCGGCGCGGTGAAGGACCTGGCTGGCAATCAGCTCGCGGGCAGCTCCTGGACCTTCACCACCGGAGCTGCCCCACCGGCCGCGCCCTGCACCTCACCGGGCACCGGCCCGATCCTGGTCGTCACCACCCAGACCAACCCCTTCAGCTGCTACTACAGCGAGATCCTGCGCAACGAAGGCCTCAACTCCTTCACCACCCTCGACGCCGGATCGGTGACGCCCGCCGAACTGGCGAAGTACACGACCGTCATCCTCGGTGACTTCGACCCGGCTGCCGGACTCGTCACGAACCTGACGACCTGGGTGAACGGCGGAGGCAGCCTGATCGCGATGCGCCCCCGGGCCTCCCTCGCACTGCTCCTCGGCCTCACCCCGGCCGGCGGCGGCACGATGGCCGACCAGTACCTCCAGGTCGACGCGGCCACCTCGCCCGGCGCGGGCATCCAGTCGGCACGCAGCATGCAGTACCACGGCCCCGCCGACCTGTGGACCGCCGCGCCCGGTACCCAGACCGTCGCCGAACTCTTCCGCCGGACGGGCTCCGCCCAGCCGGCCGGCACCGGGAACGCCGGAGTGACGCTGCGTCAGACCGGCTCCGGATACGCGGCCGCGTTCGCGTACGACCTGGCCAAGTCGGTCGTCTACACCCGGCAGGGCAACCCCGCCCAGGCCGGACAGGAGACCGACCACGCCGGAGTCGACAAGGGCAACGACGTCATCCGCTCCTCCGACCTGTACTACCAGGACTGGATCGACCTCAGCCGCGTCGACATCCCGCAGGCGGACGAGCAGCAGCGCCTGCTCGCGAACATCATCGAACAGGTCAACCGCGAGAAGGCCGTCGTACCGAGGTTCTGGTACCTCCCGGGCACAGCCGGCTCACCCCAGCCCGGCATCAACAAGGCCGCCCTCGTCTCCACCGGCGACCACCACGGCTCCCCGCTCGCCGGGGTCACCGGAAAGATCGACAAGTACAACGCCAACAGCGACCCCGTCTGTACGAACGCGGCCACCCAGGCCCAGGCCGTCAAGGACTGGCGCTGCATGCGGACGACTGTGTACGGCTGGGACCAGCGCAACGAGATCCCCCGCGCGACCGCCTACTCCTGGTCGGCACAGGGCTTCGAATGGGCCAGGCACGTCGCCACCAACCAGGGCTGCGTCCCCTCCACACCCGGGATGACGCCCGCCCAGATCGACTCCACACTCGCCAACGCCTACACCGCGAGCCTCAACGACTTCGCCAACGGCTACCCGGCGCTGAAGCCGGTCAGCGAGCGCACCCACTGCCTGTCGTGGCCCGACTGGATCTCCGTCCCGGAGACCGACGCGGCCTACGGCATCCGCATGGACGTGAACTACTACTACATGCCCAACGGCTGGACGAACTCCTACGGCGGCCCCGCGATGGAGGCCAGCCCCGGATTCTTCACCGGTTCCGGGATGCCGATGCGGTACGCCGACACCGACGGCCGCATGGTGGACGTCTACCAGGCCGCCACCCAGCTGACCGACGAGATGCGCCAGCCGTACCCGCAGGCCTTCCAGTCGATGGTCAGCAAGGCGACCGGGGCGGCGGGCTTCTACGGCACCTTCGTCATAAACAACCACCTGGACAGCGCCAACGCGAACAGCGGCTGGGGCAACGTGAGCCAGCAGCAGATCGAAGACGCGATGATCACCGCGGCGAAGAACAACGGGGTCCCGGTCATCACCGCACAGCAACTGCTCGAATGGACCGACGCCCGCAACCGCTCGAAGATCAGCGCGCCGGTCCGCACCGGCAACGCCGTCACCTTCACCGTCACCGCGGACGCGGCGGCCGCCAACCTGATGACGATGCTGCCCACCAGCGGGGCCGGCGGGACGGTCCTCACCGGCCTCACCCGGTCGGGAGCGCCGGTGCCCTTCTCCAAACAGACTATTAAGGGCATCGAGTACGCGATCTTCACCGGCACCACCGGCGGCTACACCGCCACCTACGCGGCCCCCGCCGCGCTCCAGGTCCTGAACGCCCAGGCCGCACCGCAGCCCGACGGCACCGCCGACGTCAGCTGGACCAGCGACACCGCTTCGACCACCGAGGTCGCAGTCGGCACCAAGGCGGACAAGCTCGCCCTCGCCGCACAGGTCGGCGAGCAGACCGCCCAGCACAAGACGACGGTGGGCGGTCTCAAGCCGGACACCACGTACTACTACCGGGTGACCTCGGTCGACCCCGGCGGACGGCGCACCGTATGGCCGGCACCGTCGGCCAAACCGGCCCAGTTCAAGACGCCGAAGGCGGACAAGACGGCACCGAAGATCAGTGACGTGGGTGTCACCACGTGGCCTGACGGCACCGCGGACGTCACCTGGAAGACCGACGAACCCGCCGACTCCAAGCTGACGGTCGGCCCCGGCATCCGGGAGATGCGCGTCGGTTCAGCCGACAACACCCTGTCCACCGAGCACACCGCCAAACTCGGCGGCCTGACCGCCGGCCAGTCGTACCTCTTCCGCGTCGAGTCCGCGGACAAGGCGGGCAACCGCGAGCAGTGGTCGGGAAAGAAGGCCGACACGGCCCGGTTGTCGATGCCGAGGAACGGAGTCGCCGAACACGACGCCTCCACCTTCACCGCGGGGGATCGCAAGGGCGGCCTGGTCGTCCAGCGGAACGCCGGGAGCATGAGCCTGGGCAACGCGCCGGCGGCCAACGACGGCACGTACACCTCCAAACTCCTCGACGCGGAGCAGATGGTCACCTGGATCCAGGCCGACTGGAAGGCCGTACTGCCGCCCGGCAGCTCGGTGAAGGTCTC